>CAJWXC010000016.1 GCA_913048215.1 uncultured Flavobacteriaceae bacterium
TTCGAACCTCCAACCGTCAGAGCCGAAATCTGATATTCTATCCAGTTGAACTACTAGGCCAATGACACCTATATCATAGGTGGTTTACTTATTTTTAACTTGATAGGCGCGCCTTGACAAGTGTACTTATGGTTTTCCCGTCTGCCCTACCAGATACTTCTTTAGTAACCATACCCATTACCTTGCCCATATCTGCCATAGAACTTGCACCTGTAGCCGTAATGGCTGCATCTACCATGACAGACACCTCAGCTTCACTTAACTGCTGTGGTAAAAACTGCTCAATTACTGCTGCTTCAGCTAGTTCTGGATCTGCCAAATCTGCACGTCCTTGAGTAGTGAAAATTGCAGCACTGTCCTTACGCTGTTTTACAAGTTTTTGCAAAAGTTTTATTTCATCTTGATGGCTAAGTTCTTGTTTTGCGCCACTTTGAGTTTGAGCCAATAGTATTGCGCTCTTCACTGACCGCAGTGCCTGAAGGGCAACAGTATCTTTGTTTTTCATGGCCGCTTTTAAGGCCTCCATAATTTTTGCTGATAAACTCATGCCTATGATTGTAAAAATTAGACCACGAAGATAGGAAATTAACTTTTATAGCCATAGCTATAAAAACCCATTAATAACTATTAATGGGTTTTTTAAAATTACCTATTCTATTAAATCTAGTGGGGCAAACCGCCAAATAACTAGTCTACATTGTCGTGTAAAAAACTATTGTTACTTTTTAATTCTATCTCGTCATCATCATCACTAACGGAAGTTCTTGAGAGATGTACCTCGCTTGATACATCATCCAGTTCAATTCCTGCTCTTTTGTAAGCAGGCTGCTTCTCAATATCATCAATTTTTGAGGCGCTATTTCTAAATTTATAATTAAAGTCTTTCATCTTACGCTTACGCTCCTCTGTACGATCACGCAGTAGTTTAGAAATTGGAGAATTCATTGGGTCTAGCGGAGCATTTTCAAGCTCTTTCTCTTGTGGCTCTGGCGCTACAATTTTTGTTTCAAAAACAAGCTCCTCTTCCTCTAAAACTTCTGTAACCTGAGACACTTGCGCTGCAGTAGCTCCCGTAAGCTCTTCTTCCTTGGCAGTGTAATCATCAAGGCTATAACGCTTTACCTGTCCATCTTTAGAAACCTCACTAACAGGTACCACCTCTAGGTGATCTGTTACCTCAATTTCTTCAACCTTGGCAGCTATAACATCAGGCTGTAGCTCTATCTCTAAAGCCGGCTCTTGTGGCTCTTGCTCTGTAACAGTCTCTTCTAAAGAATGTACAACAATATCCTCTTCTTGCTGGGCGACGTCTTGCAAAGGCATGTCAAACATTAACATAGGCTCTTGAGCAGCCTCCTTGTCAAGAGTAACATCCTGTTCTAGCTCTATGTCATTAATTTCAAACTCTTGGGCCTCTTCACTCTCTACAGCAGTAATTGTAGTTGGCTGCTGATCTTTGGTAGCCTTTGGAGAAACAAGCTCTGGGCTTATTACCTCAAAATTATTTACGCTAATCTGGTTAATCACCAATTGTTCAAACTCTGCAAGAAAATGGATATCAACTAGGTTAGACTCTACATCAATATTCTTGATAAGATCTGAGGTTGCTATATACCCCTCAAAAGGATCTTCTTGAATTTGGGTCATCTCTAGATTTAAATCTTGAGATGCTTGCTCACCAGAGCCCGTAAATAACTCCGACTCAGTTTTCATTTCTGGTTCTTGCTCATCTACCTCAAAAAGTGTGTGAACAATAATAGGCTCATCTGGAGTCTGAGTTTGTGCAGGTCTTTTTACAGGGTTTTTTTGCTCTGGTAGCACTACTTTTGTAGCCGTTACATTTGGAGTTAGGTCTAACTGCGCTTTGGTCTCATCACCAAGAGTATGGATAATTTTTTTAGTCTCAGTATTGGTGATTTCATTTTGCTGCTCTGCATCAAATCCTGTAGCAATAACAGTTATAGAAACAGAACCATCTAGTGTTTCGTCATCACCAACACCCATAATAATATTAGCTCCGTGACCAGCTTGAGTTTGGATATGATCACTTATTTCTCCAATTTCATCTATGGTAATCTCTTCGGTTCCAGATACAATAAGTAATAGTACATTTTTAGCTCCTGCGATCTTATTGTCATTTAAAAGTGGAGAATCTAGTGCTTTGGTAATGGCAATTTGAGCACGATTGGCACCACTAGAAGTTGCACTACCCATTATGGCAGTACCGCTATTGGATAATACCGTTTTGGCGTCACGTAAATCAATATTTTGTGTGTAGTGATGTGTAATTACCTCTGCTATACCCCTAGCGGCAGTAGCCAAGACCTCATCTGCTTTTGAAAACCCAGCTTTAAAACCAAGGTTTCCATACACATCCCGTAGTTTGTTATTATTAATAACCACCAAACTATCTACATTTTGACGTAAATTTTCTACCCCAATTTGCGCCTGCTCGTTTCGCATTGCTCCCTCAAAGTGAAAAGGAATGGTAACAATACCAACAGTTAAAATATCAAGATCTTTTGCCATTCTCGCTATTATTGGCGCAGCTCCTGTACCCGTTCCTCCCCCCATACCAGCGGTGATAAAAATCATCTTTGTATTGGTTGTTAACATGCTTTTTATTTCTGCCATACTCTCTACGGCAGATTGTTCTCCAATTTTAGGATTGGCACCAGCACCAAGACCTTCTGTTAAATCAATACCTAATTGGATTTTGTTGGGAACAGCACTGTTCTCTAATGCTTGTGCATCTGTATTACAAATCACAAAATCTACACCTTTAATCCCTTGATTAAACATGTGATTTATGGCATTACTACCACCACCACCAACGCCAATTACTTTAATGACATTTGATTGGTTTTTGGGCAGATCGAACGATATGTTGTCAAATTCTGGCATATACTTTTTTTTTGCGAGGGTTATTATATTTTTTAACTATGATATTTATTATTCTGCGTTGTCAAGAAATTGTTTAAACTTCTCTGCCCAAGTATCAAAAATACTTGAACGCTGCTTATCGGGCTCTTGTGGCAAGTCATCAGTTTCTCCTTCAGGAGTTCCTTGATCATCATCACTTGGTGGTTGCTCTCCTACTTGAGTGCCTTTATCTTCTGGCTTGGCAATTCTAATGGCACGAGCCTTGCTCTCCAAACTGTTCATCACAAGGCCAACGGCAGTTGCATATAATGGGCTTGTGGTTTCACTATCACTATCTCCAGCCAAATGCTCATTAGGATATCCTATCCTGGTATCCATACCCGTTATATACTCCACCAATTGTTTTAAATGCTTTAATTGAGCACCTCCACCCGTTAGTACAATTCCAGCAATTAATTTCTTTTTTTGCTCTTCGTGGCCGTAATTTTTTATTTCTAAATACACCTGCTCTATAATCTCTACCACTCTAGCGTGGATGATTTTTGAAAGGTTTTTTAGGGTGATCTCTTTTGGATCTCTACCTCTTAATCCTGGGATAGAGACTATTTCATTGTCTTTATTTTCTCCTGGCCATGCAGAACCAAATTTTATTTTAAGTAATTCTGCCTGCTTTTCAATGATGCTACAACCTTCTTTGATGTCTTCTGTAATGACATTACCTCCAAAAGGAATCACAGCGGTGTGGCGTATAATACCGTCTTTAAAAATTGCTAGATCGGTTGTACCACCTCCTATATCAATAAGGGCAACACCTGCCTCTTTCTCTTCTTGACTTAGTACGGCATTTGCAGAGGCTAGTGGCTCTAGGGTAATACCGCTTAGCTTCAATCCAGCACTTTTAACGCAACGACCAATATTTTTTATAGAAGCAACTTGCCCTACAACAACATGAAAATTGGCTTCCAAACGCCCACCATACATCCCAATGGGTTCTTTAATCTCTGCCTGTCCATCTACTTTAAAATCTTGTGGTAAAACATGTAATATTTCTTCACCAGGTAACATTACAAGTTTGTGTACTTGATTACATAGGCTATCAATATCACTCAGGTCAATTACCTCATCACTGTCTGATCTAGTGATGTAGTCACTGTGCTGTAAACTTCGTATGTGCTGTCCTGCAATACCCACTACCACATCTTCTATCTTAATTCCTGAAGAAGTTTCTGCGTCAGTGATGGCCTGCTGTATAGATTGTATGGTTTGAGTAATATTATTTACAACCCCTCGGTGCACACCCAAACTCTTGGATTTACCAATCCCTAAAATCTCCATCTTACCATACTCATTCTCCCTGCCTACCATTGCAACAATCTTTGTTGTTCCAATATCGAGTCCTACAGCAATGTTTGTCTGTTCCATAGCCTTTATTTTTTTGTTGCCACTACTTGGTTGCCAAATCTTAAATCAACGGTTTTGTAGCCAGTCAACATACTATCTTGTTTTATTTTTTGATAAAATGCTTTGTAATTCTGAAATTTTAAAGCTGCATTTTTTGTTGTTCCAAAAAGCACTGTAAAATCTTGTTTGCGAATTCGCATTTCAAGTGTTCCATCTTGAAAAACATCCAAGGCTACAACACTACTTTTTATCATCTGGTCTTGATTTATCTGTAACAACAAATCAGTAATTTGTTTTGCATGTTTTGTAACTGCTCCTGTAACAATTGGAACTCTTGCCGTATACACCCCTGACAAAGGCATTCTTTCTCCCTCAGTATCAAGGTAATAATCTTGTTTTTCAACAACCCTGGCAATGGGGGTTCTTTGCTTTATGTTTGCCCCTAATATTCCATCAACAGTAATAAAAACTTCTGCGCGGTGAATCATCTTATTTTCCAGCAATCGTTGCTCCACCTCTTTCAAATCTACCGCTTCTTTTGGGATGCTAGTAACAGTCTCAAAATTTTGTATTAACAATTTATTAACCGAATCTAAGGTGATAAAAGGAGGCGTTTTATCCTCAAAACTTACCACTATTTTAGATAAATTTCTGGCTTCATTTCTTTGTTTTGAGAAACCAAAAAGAAACACAACAAAGCTAGAAAGCACTATAAAACCTAGAAAGCTCCAATTAATTTTCATACTCAAGTATTTTAGTAATGTGTGAAACTTCTGCTCCAATATCTCCAGCGCCAACCAATAATTTAATCCTGCAAGTAGAGTTCTGTAAATGTTCTGCAAGTGATTCTTTAGAAACCAAAGAAATATTGTCAACATTTAATGCAATTTTCTTTATTTTTTCCAACAGCAAAAGAGAATCTACTCCCTTAATTGGAGTTTCTCTTGCAGGATAAATATCCAACAGAAGTACCTGATCGAATCTGGCTAAGCTTTCGGCAAACTCATCTATAAAATCTCGCGTTCTGCTAAACAAATGTGGCTGAAAAACAATTACTTTTTTCTGCTCTGGATACATCTCACTCACTCCTTGATAAAGCGCATCAAGTTCTGTTGGATGGTGTGCATAATCATCAATAAGAACCAGATCATCTCTTCTAATTCGATAAGAAAATCTTCGCGCTACCCCCTTGAAGTTTGATAACGCTTCTTTTAATAAATGGGTTGGTGCACCCGCCAAAATAGCCATAGCTAAAGCTGTAACCGCATTATGCAAATTATGGTGTCCTGGCAAACAAAACTCCATATCACGCAGTGCTACTTGGGGTGCTATAAAATCAAATTTGTAAGCGCCGTTTTCTATCCGTATGTTTTGTCCTTGATAGGCCGCAGGTTCATCAAGGGCAACACTTTGCCCTTGTAAAGGCAATCCTTTTTTGTGTAAAAGCTTATTTTTATTAGCTACTAAATCTGCAAAGGCAACAAAAGAAGCCTCCAAGGCAGTGGCATCTCCATAGATATCTAGATGATCTGCATCCATTGAGGTAATACATGCAATGTCTGGTTGTAAGGTCAAAAACGAACGGTCAAACTCATCTGCCTCCACAACTGTTATGGCCGTTCCCTTGCTTATAAAATTAGATTTATAATTCTCTGTTATACCTCCTAAAAAAGCAGTTACCGGCATATCACAATAAGCCAACAAATGTCCTAAAATTGCAGAAGTAGTTGTTTTACCATGAGTTCCTGCCACAGCCAGACAAAGCGTATCTTGGGTTAAGGCGCCTAGAAGCTCAGAGCGCTTCATAATCTTGTAATGTTGCCTTGTAAACCACTGTAAAATTTTGTTATCCTCAGGAATTGCTGGAGTATACACTACAAGTGAGCTTGCAGTATCTTTAATTTGTTGTGGTAATGACACCTCATTATCTACAAAAGAAATAACAGCTCCTTCTTTTTCTAAGGTGGCAGTTAACCCTGTTGCTGTTTTATCATAACCAAAGACTGCAATGTTTTTTTTAAGAGCAAAACGAGCAAGGGCACTCATCCCTATCCCGCCAATGCCAACAAAGTAAATAGATTGTATGTTTTCAAGAAGATTCATCTATACCTTGTGTTGGATTAATTTTTCAATTTGATCAACAATGTCTTTTGTAGCATTGGGTTTTGCCAACGCTAAAATAGCAGCCCCTAATTGCTTCTGCCTTGTAAGATCATTGAGTAAGTCATCAATAATAGTTTCAAACTGCCCCTGAGCGTGTTTTTCATGCAATAAAATGGCTGCATTATTTTGAGAGATAGACAAGGCATTTTTTGTTTGATGGTCTTCAGCAACATTAGGACTTGGAATAAAAATCACAGGTTTCCCCACCAAACATAACTCAGAGACAGACAATGCGCCCGCTCTACTTATAATAATATCTGCAGCAGCGTATGCCAAATCCATACGGTTTATAAAGGGATGAACTTGAATGTTTCTTTGGGTCCTGTTTTGATAGCCTCTAGCATATATTTTTCCGCATTGCCATAGTACTTGAATCTCATTTTTATTAAAATAAGGCAAGTGAGCATCTATTAATTCATTGATTTTTTTGGCTCCTAAAGAACCCCCTAAGACCAAAATTGTTTTGGTGTTTGCACTTAGTTTAAAAAAAGAGAGAGCTTGTGATCTATCCCTGGAGATATTTAGCAAGTCTTGACGTACGGGATTTCCCGTTACATGTATTTTATTGATAGGGAAAAATCGATCCATTGCACCATAGGCCGTGCAAATACTTTGTACCTCTGTAGCCAGCCATTTATTAGTAATTCCTGCATGGCTATTTTGTTCCTGAATTAAACAAGGAATCCCTCTTAAAGAAGCCATTTTTAATAAAGGTGCGCTTGCATAACCTCCCGTACCAATGGCAACATCGGGCTTAAAGGATTTGATTATCCTTCTAGAGGCCCACAAACTAGAAATTAATTTAAGAGGAAATAATACGTTTTTTAAAGTTAAGGACCGTTGAAGACCTGCAATCCAAAGACCTTTTATAGTGTAGCCCGCTTGAGGTACTTTCTGCATTTCCATTCTGTCTTTGGCCCCAACAAACAAGAACGAAGCATCAGGAAAACGAAGCTTTAATTCATTAGCAATTGCAATGGCTGGATAAATATGACCACCAGTGCCTCCGCCAGAGATAATAAACTTGTATGTCTTTTGTTTGTTAATAAATAGCTATTTAAAGGGTTTGACTCAATATATCAAGTGGATTATCCATGGCCTGCTCTTGATTTTTTTCTATCTCTCTTTTTGCACTCACACTCAATACGATACCCAGGGCAAGACATGTCATCCAAATACTAGTTCCTCCACTACTTATAAGGGGCAATGTTTGTCCAGTAACTGGAAACAACTCAACGGCAACGGCCATATTTACGAGCGCCTGAAACACAACAGGTAACCCTACACCAATTACTAGTAACTTAGCAAACATAGCGTTAGATTTATGCGCTACAATAACCAGTCTAAAAAGTAGTAATAGATACACCAGCATGACAATTAAAGCACCTAGAATCCCAAATTCTTCAACAATAATAGCATAGATGAAATCTGAGGAGGATTGTGGCAAGAAGTTTTTTTGCACACTTTTTCCTGGGCCCAAACCAGTGATACCTCCAGAGGCAATAGCAGTTTTTGCTTTAGTGATTTGGTAATCTGCTTCCTTGTCTGTTTTATCTACAAAACTAACTACCCTGCTAATCCAAGTGTCTACCCTATTTGGGAACACATCTGGAAATGCCTTTGCCGTAAGTACAAACAGACTCAAAAATAGCAGCCCTGTAGTTAAAATAATTGCCAAATACTTAAAAGGATACCCCCCAATAAAAACCAACAAAACAACCATGGCAAAAATAATTGCTGCCGTAGAAAAGTTTGCTGGCAAAATAAGTCCTAGCACTAAAAAAACAGGCAACCACAACGGCACTAAAGTTTGCTTAAAACTAATAATGGAAGAGTTAATAGTAGAGAGATATCTAGCCACATAGGTCATGAGCACCACAGAGGCCAAGGTAGAAGTCTGAAATGTAACACCAACCAGTGGTACTCGAATCCATCTACTGGCATTTGCCCCTCCAATGGTAGTTCCTTGAGCCATTGTTAAAAGCAATAAAACCACAACAATTGGCAGCGCAATTATGGATAAGCCTTTAAAATAATGATATGGTATTTTATGTACTCCATACAAAATACCAAAACCTAGTACAAGATGTGCAAAATGTTTTGCCAGAAATTTAAAGGTATTCCCATCTCCATACAAATAGGCTAAATTACTACTTGCACTATAGACAGGTAAAAAAGAAAAAATAGCCAGCACACCAATAATGGCCCAAATAAATCTATCTCCTTGTATGTTTTTAAATATTGACTTCACGTATAGGTGTAAAATTAATGCGTTTTAATAATTTTTTTTAAGCAATTAAAGATGTCTCACAGCTTCTTTAAATTGTCTACCTCTGTCTTCATAATTAGTAAACAAATCGAAACTAGCACATGCAGGACTCAGCAAAACAGTATCGTTCCTGTCAGCCAATTTATAGGCAACTTTTACAGCCTCTTGCATACCGGCAGTCTCCACGAGTATATCTACCACATTACTAAATTGCGCTTTGATTTTCTCATTATCCAAACCTAAACACACAATGGCTTTTACTTTTTCATTAACAAGGGGCAAAAGCTCACTATAGTCATTACCCTTATCTACACCACCAACAATCCAGACCGTTGGAGTTTTTAAACTATCTAGGGCGTAAAATGTGGCATTAACATTGGTAGCTTTACTATCATTGATATACATCACATTATTAATCTTTAAGACTTTTTCTAGCCGGTGTTCAACACCTTGAAAACTCTCTAAAGACTCTCTTATAGTTGCTTTTCTAATTTTTAATAGCGTAGCTACAGTACTTGCAGCCATCGCATTTTTTACATTGTGTTTTCCTTGAAGTCCTAACGTTGCAATTGGCATAGTGAATTGGGTATTTTGTATGGTTATTATTATTTTATTTTCTTTTATATAAGCTCCTTGCTCTAGTGTTTGTGTGAGCGAGAAGGGTAATTTTATGGCTTTGATTTCATGGCTCTCTAGCCATTTATTTATTTGGATATCATCCCCGTCGTAGATAAAATAGTCTGACGCAGTCTGATTCATGGTTATTCTAAATTTTGAGGCTATGTATTTTTGATAAGAATTCTCATACCTATCAAGATGGTCTGGACTTAGGTTTGTTAAAACCGCAATGTGGGGAGCAAATTTTTTGATACCATCTAACTGAAAACTACTGAGCTCCAACACATAGTTTTTATGGTCTGGTGATGCAACCTGTGCCGCAAAGCTGTCTCCAATATTCCCTCCAAGAGCCACATTTAAATCTTCCTTAAGCAGGGCATATGTCAAACTTGCCGTAGAGGTTTTACCATTACTTCCCGTTATTGCCACAATTGTTGCCTCTGTAAACTGTGCAGCAAATTCTATTTCTGAAATCACCTGTACTCCAGCCTGTTTTAAACTACATACTATTGGCGCTAGGTCTGCAATACCAGGGCTTTTCACCACTACATCTGCAGTTATGATCTGAGAAACAGTATGTCCTTTATCTTCCCAAGCAATGTGACTGCTTGTTAACACCTGAGCATACTGATCTTTAATAGATCCGTAATCACTCACAAAAACATCATAGCCCTTTTGCTGGCCCAAAATAGCGGCGCCGACACCACTTTCTCCTGCTCCTAATATGACTAGTTTTTGTTTCATTTTTAACTCCAAATACTTTTTCAAACCCCTAAAGGCATCTTTTATTTATTATCTAATTTTTAATGTCACAATGGTTAATACCGCTAAGAAAATTCCAACAATCCAAAAACGAGTAACAATTTTACTTTCATGAAACCCTCCTTTTTGATAATGATGATGTAGGGGAGACATTTTAAATATGCGTCTTCCTGCTCCAAATTTCTTTTTGGTGTATTTAAACCAACCCACTTGCAATACCACCGAGAGGTTCTCCATTAAAAAAATACCGCATAAAATAGGAATCAACCATTCTTTTCTAATGGCTATAGCGATAACAGCGATAATTCCACCAATGGTTAAACTCCCTGTATCACCCATAAACACTTGTGCTGGATATGCGTTATACCATAAAAACCCTATAAGGGCTCCAACAAAGGCCATAATAAAAATGGTAAGCTCTCCCGTGTTTGGGATATACATGATATTGAGGTAGTCTGAAAAAATCACATTACCACTAACCCAAGCAAAAATGGCTAGAGTAACGGCTATAATAGCAGAGGTGCCAGCGGCAAGCCCATCGATACCATCTGTGAGATTGGCTCCATTAGAAACTGCGGTGATAATAAAAATTACTATGGGTATAAATATCAACCACGCAAAAGATGCGTACCCATCTCCAGCCCAAGTCACTAATTTCTCATAGTTAATCTCGTTCCCGCTTACAAAGGGCATGGTAGTTAACAATGTTTTTTCTGCATCATTAAATGTTTTTGTGCCCCTATTAGTAACAATTTCTTGACCTGTAATTGGATCTAACTTTTCTGTTTTAACAGTGATATCGCTATGAAAAAACATAGTAGCACCCACGATAATGCCTAGCCCAACTTGGCCTATTACTTTAAATTTTCCAGGCAAACCATCCTTGTCATTTTTAAACTTTTTTAAATAGTCATCCAAAAAACCTATTGCCCCCATCCAAAGGGTAGTTACTATCAATAAAATCACATAAATATTATCCAATTTAGCAAACAACAACACTGGAATTAGTGTGGCTAAAATAATAATCAAACCACCCATAGTAGGGGTTCCTGCCTTCTCTGACTGACCCTGCAGACCAAGGTCTCTTATGGTTTCACCCATTTGTTTATCCTGTAAAATCTTGATAATCTTCTTACCCCAAACAGTAGCAATTAGTAAAGAGGTAATAACCGCAAGAGCTGCCCTAAAGGTGATAAACTGAAACAATCCTGCTCCAGGCAAATCATAGGTTTTATCTAAAAAATCAAACAAATAGTATAACATAGCTTTATTTATTTAGGGCGATTAATAATTCTTGTATGGTTTTACGATCATCAAAGTCATTGCGTACACCTTGTATTTCTTGATAGGTTTCATGGCCTTTTCCAGCCACCAAAATAATATCATGCTGCTTTGCCATTTGACAGGCAGTCTTTATTGCCTGTTTTCTGTCTGTAATGGCAAGGGTTTTTTTATAGTGCTGTGGCGGGACACCCGCTTCAATATCTTGTATGATTGTATCTGGATTTTCTGACCGTGGGTTATCACTTGTAAAAATTACCTTGGTACTCAATGTGGCCGCAATAGCACCCATTTTTGGTCTTTTTTCAACATCTCTATCACCCCCGCATCCCACTACAGTGATAAGCTCTTCATTACCAGTTCTTATGGCGTTTATAGTCTCAAGCACGTTTTTTAATGCGTCTGGTGTATGCGCATAATCAATAATTGCAGTTATTTTACCCTCAGAGACTAGGTATTGAAATCTCCCCTCTACACTCTCTAGGGTACTTAAAAGCTGAAGAATCTCTAATTGTTTAAGTCCTAATTTTTCTGCAGTGGCATAAATAGCCAAAAGGTTATAGGCATTAAAATTTCCGATGAGTTTTACCCATAATTCCTGATTATTAATCTTCAAAAGCAATCCTTGCAATTGGTTTTCTAAAATTTGGGCTTTATAATCAGCAATCGTTTTTAAGCCGTAGGTATACTTTCTAGCCTTTGTGTTTTGCAGCATTACAGGACCATTTTTATCATCAGCGTTTGTTAAAGCAAAGGCTGATTTTGGCAAGGAGTCAAAGAATGATTTTTTGACATCACGGTATTGCTTAAAGCTTGTGTGGTAGTCTAGATGATCATGAGAAAGATTCGTGAAAATGCCGCCAACAAAATGCAAGCCCGCAGTCCTTTTTTGGTCGATACCGTGAGAGCTTACTTCCATAAAACAATACGTTACTCCCTCGTCAACCATTTGACGTAAATACTTATTAATGGCCAAACTATCTGGAGTTGTATGAGTAGCAACTTGCGCTGTAGCACCAATGACAATTTTTATGGTTGATAAAAGACCTGCGCTGTACCCTGCAGATGTGAAAAGGGTATGCAATAGCGTTGCAATAGTTGTCTTACCGTTGGTGCCCGTTACCCCAACCAATTGTAGTTCCCGCGATGGATTTCCATAAAAATGAGACGCCATTATTGCCAGGGCTTGTTGGGTATCTTGAACCTGCAAGTAGGTAATACCATTTATAATCTCTTTGGGCATTTGCTGACAAACCACTGCCAAAGCGCCTTGGTCTATAGCCTTTTTGATAAATTGATGCCCATCACTTTGTGTGCCTTCTATGGCAACAAAAACGTCATCTAGGCCAACTTTACGGCTATCGAACTGTAATTCACGAAAAGCCACAGCCGTATTTCCCACTACTTTTTCAAGAGAAACTTTATATAATATGTCTTTTAATGTAATCACGATAAATTGAGTATTATTTCTTGACCTTCTTTTATTTTAACTCCCATTGAAAGTGACTGCCACGCTACCCTTCCGCTGCCTTTTAATTGGACCCTAAGTCCCAGATTTTCAAGTAGTGCAATGGCGTCCATTGCAGGCATTCCTTTTACATTTGGCACTACGGCGGTCTCCCCATGGGTAAATTGATAGTAGCCATCAAAATCTTTTTGGGTGGTCACATCAAGTAAATCTTTGGAAGCAATCTCTGCCTTTAAAGGACTATCTGTGTATATTTTTTGGGCAATACGCTTAAAGACAGGCCCTGTAACATCTGCTCCATAGTACCCCTTTTTTGCAGATGGCTTATATATTACCACTATACAAGAGTATTTAGGCTGATCTGCAGGAAAGTAACCAGCAAACGAGGACACATATTTTTTATCTTTTAACCAAGCGTCAAGGTCTGCATATTCTATTCTTGCAGTACCCGTTTTTCCTGCCATTGAAAAGTTTTTGGAGTACAAGCTTTTTCCGGTACCACGCACAACAATATTCTTTAAAACCTCTTGGATCTTGCCTATGGTAGCCATTGAGGCTATCTTATCTATTATAACCTCTGTATCAAAAGCCTCTATTTGTTTGTTCCATGACCTTATTTCTTTTACAAAACGAGGCCTAACCATGGTGCCGTTATTTGCAATAGCATTGTAAAAAGTTAAAATTTGTAGCGGCGTCATTTTTAAATTATATCCATAGGAGATAGACGGCAATGCATTTTTACTCCAAAGGGCATCTCCCACTTCAGGAATTACAGGTGTCCCTTCCCCCAAAATAGAAATACCAATTTTTTGATCAAGCTTCCATTTTTTTACTTGGTCTGTGAATTTTTTTGGATCGTCTTTATAGGCGCTATCAATCATAGTAGCAAACCCAATATTTGAGGATACCTCCAAGGCTTTGGCTGCAGATATCTTACCATAGCCACCTCTTTTTGAGTCTGAAATAGTACGGCCATACATCCTTATTTTACCCTTTTTAGTATCAACAAGGGTTGCGGTATCTAACACCTTTTGCTCCAAGGCTACCGTCATAGCAATTGTTTTAAAAGTAGACCCAGGTTCACTGGATTCTCCAACTGCATAATTTAACCGTTCATAATAACCGCCATCTCTGCTCTTTCCTAAATTAGCAACTGCTTTAATCTCTCCTGTTGCAACTTCCATTACAATGACACTTCCGTGATCTGCTTGGTAATCTTCAAGTTGTTTTAATAAAGCATGATGGGCTACATCTTGTATGTTTACATTTATGGTAGAAATAACATCATAGCCGTCTTGGGGCTCTATTTCATTTTCATCATAAACAGGTTTCCATCTTCCTTTTGAAATCCTTTGCTTTAAACGTCTGCCTTCTTTACCACTAAGCGCCTTATGATAAGCACCCTCTAAGCCAACAGAATAATTGCCAGGGGTGGTTCTATCTTCATTTCCAACCAATCGCTCTGCAATTTTACCCATTGGATGCTCCCGGACAGTGGCAGGGATTACAATGAGTCCACCTCTGTTAGACCCCTTTTTAAACAAAGGCATATTTTTAACTTTCACATAGTCTGAGTATCCCAGCTTTTTGGCAATTAATAGGTATCTGTTTTTGTTTGATCTTGCGGTGCGTAAAAGATTTTGATAATAAGAAGAAGATTTACCAAACATGGCACTAAGGGAGGTAGCCAGTGGAGTTAAGTTTTCAGAAAAATCTCTCTCACTAACAGTAACAGCATCAAACCTTATATCATATTTAGGCACAGAGCTAGCCAAAAGACTACCATCATCTGCATATAAATTACCTCTATTGGCAGGTATCACAACGTTTTTGGTAGCATCTTTTGCTGCCAATTCACGATACATATCACCTTCAACAAATTGTATGTTAATTAACTTAAAAGCAATAAGTAGCCCGAAGAGAAACATACCTCCAGCGACAAAATATAAGCGGTTTAATATGTTTTTCTGATTATTTGACACCGCGCTACTGTTTTTTAATGATACTTATTTTCTGGGGGGGTATCGTACTGGTTTGTAATCCAGTTTTTGACATTACCGCCGTTAACTTACTTTCCATTTTTGCTTGAGTGAGTTGTTTTCTTACATCCAAATATTCACTCTTTAATTCTTTAGCCTCATTGCTTAGCTTAGCAATACGGTGTACTTTTTTATCTGCAGTATGACTACTTGCTATCATGATTAAAAACAAAAGGTTGAAAAAGACAATAAATCTCCAATTCTTGAAAGTATCGTCACTTACCAAAAACCTACCTTTTATGATGTTGTATATTTTTTCTTTCATTTACCAAACACTGCCAAAGACATTAAGGCAGCTTAATTGTTAATTTTATATTTTTTGAGCAACTCTTAACTTTGCACTTCTAGCCCTATTATTTGTTTTTATTTCTTGCTCTGTTGGTATTATAAATTTTCCAACTGGCTTTAAGGGAACCTCCACCCTTCCAAAAACATCTTTTTCTGGTTCACCTTCAAACATCCCGTTACGCATAAAGCGTTTCACTAGTCTATCCTCCAAGCTATGATAACTTATCAAACTAAGTCTCCCACCGGGCTTTAAGACCTCTATGGTTTGTTGCAAAAACTCTTTCAAAACCTCAAGTTCTTGGTTTACTTCAATTCTAATTGCCTGATAGACCTGAGCAAGAATCTTATTCTCTCTATGTTTGGGCAAAAACCTCCCCAATGCTTTCTTGAGCTGATCACTAGTTTTTATCTGCTGGTTTTTTCTAGCCTCGCAAATTATTCTTGCCATTCCAGCTGCGGCTCTAAGCTCACCATACTCAAACAAAACACTCCTTAGGTGTGCCTGTTCATAATTATTGACCACATCAAAGGCAGAAAAAGCAGCCTGCTGGTTCATTCTCATATCTAAATCTGCCTCAAATCTTGTAGAAAAACCACGTTTGGCAACATCAAACTGATGAGATGAAACACCAAAATCCCCAAGAATTCCATCTACTTGTTTTATTGCGTGAAAGCGTAGAAAGCGCTTTAAAAATCTAAAGTTTTCGTTGACCAAAATAAACCTTGGGTCATCAATTGTATTTGCTAATGCATCTGCGTCTTGGTCAAAAGCAATTAGGGTACCCTTGGCAGAAAGCCTACTTAATATCTCTTTTGAATGACCACCACCTCCGAAAGTAACATCTACATAAACACCGTCTGGCTTTATATCTAAACCATCTACCGTTGGATGCAATAAAACAGGGTTATGATAATCCATCGGCTATTGTAGTATCACCCATCACGTCTTCTGCCAGGTCAGCAAAATCGTTTGCAGCGTCATTAATAGCCTTTTCGTACGCTTTTTTATCCCACACCTCTACAATATTTATGGCAGAAGAAAGCACCACCTCTTTTGTAATGCCAGCAAACAAAGCCAAATCTTTAGGGATGTTTAATCTTCCTGCAGCATCCATCTCAACGGTCTTTACACCCGCGGTAAAACGGCGAATAAAATCAACATTTTTACGGTTAAACCGATTGAGCTTACTGATTTTATCCATCAGGGTATTCCACTGGTCTATAGGATATATTTCTAAACAAGGTTGAAAAACAGCACGCTTTATTACAAAGCCACCAGACATCACTGGGGCCAATTGTTTTTTTAAAGGAGCAGGCATCATTAGCCTTCCTTTTACATCTGCCTTACATTCGTATGTTCCTATTAAATTGAGCATTTATGTGGTTTAAACCGAACATTAAATTTCGTTGGATAAAAGTCAAATATAAAGAGTATTTCCCACATTTTACCACATTTTACCACATTGTTAATAAGTTTTAGGTCAAAGAGGAGGTGTGTGAGTGTAATAGCCTGTTTTTGAGTGAATTAAAAATATTCTGCTCTCAGAGTTTTAACAATTTTTGCTTCAAAAATTACATTGAATTTTACTTAATGAATGCTTGCACAACATTGAATAAAAAAAGTGTATTTTTGTTTTTATAACCTAAAGATTTAATGGCGCATCAACTTAAAGAAGAAGGAAAGTTTAAGTACCTAGAGATTGGAGAAGGTACCCCCATGATCATACTCCATGGACTCATGGGTGGTCTTAGTAACTTTGATAATGTAGCACAGTTTTTTCCAGACAAAGGATATAAAGTTATCATCCCAGAGTTGCCTTTATTCGAGCTTCCAATACTTACAACCAATGTAAATTCTTTTGCAAAATACCTCAAAGAATTTATCACTTACAAAAAACTTGATTCTGTTATTTTACTCGGAAATTCTCTTGGAGGACACATAGGATTGCTGTACACAAAACAATATCCTAAAAATGTTAAAGCACTTGTAATAACAGGTAGCAGTGGGCTTTACGAAAGCGCTATGGGAGAAAGCTATCCAAAAAGAGGTGACAGAAACTATATCAAGGCAAAAACAGAGGATGTCTTTTATGATCCAGCAATAGCTACTCCAGAACTGGTAGATGAAGTTTTTGAAACAGTAAATGATAGAGCAAAACTCATACGCACCTTAGCAATTGCAAAAAGCGCTATACGCCACAACATGGGTAAAGATCTTCCCAAGATGAATACACCAACTTGCATCATCTGGGGTGAAAATGACGCTGTAACACCACCACCAGTTGGTAAAGAATTCCATGAGAAACTACCAGATAGTGACTTATTTTGGATTGAAAAATGTGGTCATGCCGCTATGATGGAACATCCTGACACGTTTAATGAAATTTTGATGGCTTGGCTAGAAAAACGTTCTATTTAATCTGTTTCCAACCAAACGCTTAAAAAATACCCTTTACAAACCGGTAATATACACACCATGAAAATAAAATCTGCTGAGTTTGTAATGAGCAATAGCGATGTGTCAAAATGCCCAAAAGAGCGCTTGCCTGAATATGCTTTTATAGGCCGCTCTAACGTAGGAAAATCATCTCTAATCAACATGCTGGTTGACAGAAAAAACCTAGCCAAAACCTCTGGAAGGCCAGGAAAAACCCAACTAATAAATCACTTCATAATTAATAAAAGTTGGTATTTAGTAGATTTACCTGGATATGGATATGCACGGGTTTCGAAAAAAGCAAAAAAAACATTTCAAAAATTTATCACAGACTATTTTGAGAAGAGATCACAACTAGTGCTTGCCTTTGTTTTGATAGATTGCAGACACGAACCCCAGCCAGTTGATATAGACTTTATGCGCTATTTGGGTGAGGCAAATATTCCGTTTCAAATTATCTTCACCAAAGCAGATAAATTAAAACCCAACGCGTTGACTAGAAACGTGGAAACCTACATAAAAAAAATGTTGGAAAGCTGGGAAGAAATGCCTGCATATTTTGTCACCTCATCAAGCAAAAAGCAGGGCAAAGAAGATGTTATAAATAACATTGAACTTATCAACCAACAAATAAAAGACACTCTTTAAAAAGTCCTTTATATTCTTGACTTAACTGCAGCAACCAAACCCGCAACATCTTTAATTTTTGCAATATCTGCAGTGGTTATAAATAGCTCAAGGGCACCCTTGTGTTGAGAAAGAATTACCGGAAAATTATACCTGGGGAGCCACTTAGATTTATACTGTTTTAAAAATTGATCTTTGTGAAGAAAAATCATTTCTATATCTGTAGATTTTTTAAAGGTCTTCCATCGTTGTTTTTCAAAAAAAACACCGTGGGTCAAGCTGCACAAATCACACTGGTTTTTTGTGGGATTAAAAAACTTACGAGCACTAGCCAATAAAGATCCTGCATTGGTGTGGCTTGCATTGTACACAAAAATAAGTTTCATCGAAAAGGTTGAATAGATAAATTATTTTTTTTTCAATTCTAATTTTTCAGCAAAATAATCACAGAAATCTTTCATTGTTGCCGTCATTTTCTCGTCGTTTGTAGCACGATTAAATGTATCTGCCATGGCGCTTAATGTTTGATGAAAAAATATTTTCATTTCATCTAAGGGCATATCCTTAGTCCATAAATCTATACGCATAGATTCTTTGGCTTTTGGATCCCAAACAGAGAGTAGCATCGCTTTTGTCTCTTGATTGGAAACACCACCATCCTTTGCGCTCCAGTGCAATTTTTCTGGAACCTTATTCTCGTCTAGTGAAACATCAATGATGATTTTTGATTTGTTTGAAATTGCCATTATTTTTTTGGTTTATATTTAGATTTTTTAAATAAAGTCTCTGCATCGAAGACCAGTAATTGTTGGGGAGTAATGTTATTGTTTTTCATAAAAGAACGCACTATTTGCCAACCCACATAGCGCCCTAACATTGGAGGAGATTCATTATCAAGCTCTAAGTAAAATTTAGAAAAAGGAGCGTTTGAAATAAATCTTGGAGTAAGACCGGGGTCTGTACTAAATAACAGTTCTTTTTCTATAAAATAACGCCACATATACACCTGGTTTTCTTCAGCCCACTGCCACTGGTCTTCTGTGTATCCAATTTTATAGCCATCACTGGTATTGGGTAACCATAATTGTTGTAAATACAATTGTTTACCAAAATAAACCATCTGTTCCAAAAAAGTATTTTTGGTTGGCAGTGAGACGTATTTTTGAGCATAGGCTTTTGCAACATCTACAGATATTCTTGATGGGTTTAAATTTTTGACGATGTATCTTTTAAAATTAGAATAATACCTGTGATCCTCGCCAAGATAGTTGTCTAAAGACACTAACAAAAGGGTGTCAGAGGCAACAATGACTCTGTTTTGATAATCAATATCGTTTAATAAGGTAACAGTGGTGGGAGCTTTAAAACGCGGGAAATAATACCTAATGTGCTGGAATAAAGAACCTAGCTTACCTCCTAGTTTTGTTTGATCAGGGAATGTTTTTAAAACCTCACCAGCCATTTGTTGAACCAAAGGATTTTGCATTTTTGCTATCCAAATACTATCTGGGGTTCTTTTTGGGAAAAACATAGGAAATTTTTCTTTTAAAGGTCCAAGAGAATCAATAGAGGTAGTAGTAAATTGTTTGTCAAATCTAAGTATTGATACCTCAACAGGTATTTTTGAAATTTCTTTTTCAAGATCTCCTGATTTATCACAACCCAAGAGGGATAAAGCCAATAAAAATAAAATAAATTTTTGCATATAATTAAAGGTGCTAAGCTATGTAACGAAATTCCTTTTTATTAATTTTACAAATAAGGGTATTATTCGCATTTTAAAAGTGTAAAAATACACTTTTAACAATCATTGTAATACCTTACTAACTTCAGAAATTGCAAAATTTTGGAGCTCATCAAATAATGTATCGCTTTAAACCAACAACATGCAGGTAGAAAAACTTACAGCTCATATCGTACAATGGCTAAAACAATATGCCTTAGAATCAAAAATGGATGGATTTGTTATTGGAGTGAGTGGCGGGGTAGACAGCGCTGTAACCTCAACCCTGTGCGCTATGACCGGTCTTAAAACACTGTGTGTAGAAATGCCTATACATCAAGCCAAAGGACAAGTAACAAGAGCACAGGAGCACATAGCTGGATTAAAAAAACAATTTGATGGGGTAACTTCTACACACGTTGACCTTACAGACTTGTTTGACGGCTTTAAAACACAACTACCCAAGATAAACAACACAGACACCCTACAGGTATCTCTTGCCAACACAAGGGCAAGACTTAGAATGACCACCTTGTATTATTTTGCTGGAGTACACAACTATTTAGTGGCTGGTACGGGAAACAAGGTAGAAGATTTTGGTGTTGGGTTTTACACTAAATATGGAGATGGAGGAGTAGATCTAAGCCCTATCGCTGACTTACTTAAAAGCCAAGTGTACACTTTGGCAAAACATATCAAGGTGTCTAAAGCCATTTTGGAAGCAGCTCCAACAGATGGACTCTTTGGGGATAGCCGCACAGATCAAGATCAAATTGGTGCAAGTTATGATGAATTAGAATGGGCAATGAAAATGCAAGGATTAGGCAAAACCATAGGTGATTTTACTGATAGAGAAAAAGAAGTCTTTAAAATATACACGCATCTTAACAAAGCTAACAGACACAAAATGATACCTATACCAATTTGTGAAATACCATTGAAGTTTCTGTAAAAAATAGTAGAAGGTTTGCAAATAATTTTAAAACTTTAAACTTCTTTTTTAATGGTTGATATCTGTAGTAAAAGTATTACAAAAACTCCATTGCTTTTTCGTAAAGCATTGTTACATTTGTTTTTATAGATTTTATTAAATTCAAAAACCTATAACATGAAAACTGTATTTATCGCAGATAATCATCCTGTTACCAGAAAAGGTATCGTGTGTATGCTTAAAAACAATAAGAAGTTTGCAATTGTAGGTAAGGCTGGAAATGCTGAAGATTTATACACTAGTCTAAGAGAGAGCACTCCAGATATCCTTGTGATGGAAATTGACATTCCTAAAATAAACGGGATCAATGCTTTACGAAATATAAAAGCAGAATTTCCAAAAATGCGGGTACTCATATTCTCCACACACCCAGAAGAAATTTATGCACTTCGCGCCATTAAATCTGGTGCAGCTGGATATGTTCCAAAAACAGCGACTACTAAAACCTTTGTAAAAGCAATGAAGCAAATTGCAAAAGGAGGTATTTTCTTGAATGAAGAATTAACATCTACATTTACAAGCAGAAATGTTGGAGAAAGCAATGCCATTAGTAGATACAAAAAACTATCTTCAAGAGAGATTGAGGTACTTAATCTACTAAGTAGTGGCAAAAGAAATAAAGACATTGCCAACGCGTTAGATATCAACGAGAAAACTGTAAGCACTTATAAAACAAGGTTACTGAAAAAGTTAAAAGTAGATAACCTTGCAGATTTAATTCATCAATCTAGGATGTTTCAGTTCGGATAACCTACACCACCCTTCTTAATTTTTCTGACAAAATACTGTGTAAGGTATTATAGTCTTTTACCGTTTCAAGCACACTTCTATCTTTATAAGACCCGTTTTCTGTCTCAGAGCTCACAAGATCCTTTATCTTTAAGGTTATTAAAAACCTACGAAGATTTAATATGGTTTCACTTACTATTTGTGACACCCCACTATCCTTTGCTTTTACATATATCTCCATGCGCTCCCAGTCATGCAAAGCATGTCTTTCATCATCCATCAAAATATCTGACACTAAACTTGCTTTTTCTGTCTCTAGCTCATTTATAAAGGTATCTACTTGAAAATCTTTCCCTTGATTGAACTGTGTTATTATTTCAGTGTACAGACTCTTAAATGTTTCATTTGTAAACTCAATTTCATCGTCTTGAAGATCTAGGTAAATTTTTTCAAATACCGTACTTGAGCTAATTTCTGGTTTAAATGAAATTTCTCCATTGTCGTTTGCCTCTAATATAAGATCTTCAAAATCTTCTTTTAAAGCCCCGTACAATAATAGAATTTCAATAATTTTACGTTCTAATTCAAAAAGCTCATCTATCTTTTTTGTAGGTTGGCTTTTGGGCGTAATAACATTAAAAGCTTGTTGAGTAGGTGCTGCTTTTTTAGAAACAGCTTTGGCTTCTTTTTGCAGCAACTGAGCAAGAGTATTAAACAATACTTGCTCGCTAATATCCATAATACGTGCACATTCTTTAATATATACCTCGCGTTTTATATGATCTGGTATTTTAGAAATACTTACAACCATATCTCTTATAGTATCAGCTTTTTTAACAGGATCGTTGACAGCCTCTTTGGCAAGTAATGAAGCCTTGAAGGAAATAAAATCTTTTGCATTTTCTGAAAGGTAACTCTGCAAAACGTCAAGGGTATTATTTTTAGCAAAACTATCTGGATCTTCCCCCTCTGGGAAGGTGCAAATTTTAACGTTCATGCCTTGCTCTAAAATAAGATCAACTCCTCTTATAGAGGCTCTTAAACCAGCCGCATCTCCATCAAATAATACAGTAATATTTTGGGTAAGTCTATTTACCAGGCGTATTTGCTCAGGGGTTAAAGCAGTACCTGAGGAGGAAACCACATTAGAAATACCACGCTGGGCAAATTGTATAACATCTGTATAGCCCTCTACAAGGTAACAGTTATCTTCTTTGGCTATTCTTTGTTTGGCATTATAAATACCATACAAGACCTTGCTCTTGTGATATACATCACTCTCCGGAGAGTTTAAATACTTAGCGGCTTTTTTATCATTGGTTAATATTCTGCCCCCAAAACCCAGGGTACGCCCACTCATACTTAAAATAGGAAACATCACACGTCCCTTAAAGCGGTCAAACTGTTTTTCTTGCTTTACAATTGACAAGCCTGTTTGCTCAAGAAATTCTAGCTTATATCCTTTTTTGATTGCTTGATCTGTAAAGGCAGACCAACCCTCTAAGGAGTACCCTAGTTTAAATTTTTCTATTGTTTGTTGTGTAAAACCCCGTTCTTTAAAATAAGAGAGCCCAATGGCCTTACCTGGTTCTGTTTTTAGTAAGTTGTTATGGAAATATCCCGTAGCATACTCATTTATCAAATACAGACTTTCACGAGCATCAGCTAGCTGTTTTTGCTCATCTGTTTGGGCTATTTCTTCTATTTCTATACCATACTTTTTTGCAAGATATTTAATAGCCTCTGGATAGGTAAAATGCTCATGCTCCATTAAAAAAGTAACGGCATTGCCGCCCTTACCACTAGAAAAATCTTTCCAGATTTGCTTTACTGGAGAGACCATAAAACTCGGACTCCGCTCATCTGTGAAGGGACTTAAACCTTTAAAATTACTTCCAGATTTTTTGAGTTGCACAAAATCACCAATCACCTCCTCTACACGAGCAGTTTCAAATACGGTATCTATGGTGGAACGACTTATCATAAATTTTGGCAAAGGTTTGTAAAACTACATAAAAGCTATGTCAATATATAAAATGTACCACACATTTATGTATAAAAAAAGCAAGGATTATTTCTTCCTATCAATCACATAATTTACCAGGAGTTTCAATGAATCTTTGTAAGGTGAGCTTGGGTAAGAGTCTAGAATACCTAATGCTTTTTGTTGGTAGTCTTTCATTTGCTGTTTGGCATAGTCAAGCCCTCCGTGGGTTTTCACGTAGTGTATTACTTGCTTAACACGGTTTTTGTCTTTGTTGTGATTTTTCACTGAGTTGATAAGCCAGCTTTTATCTTTAGAGGAGGCATTATTAATGGCATAAATTAAAGGAAGTGTCATTTTTTGCTCCTTGATATCTATCCCTGTTGGCTTTCCAATTGCTTTTTCAGAATAATCAAACAAATCATCTTTTATCTGAAATGCAATACCAATTAACTCCCCAAAACTTCGCATTTCCTCAACCTCATCTTCACTGGCATGCACAGATTTAGCTCCCATAGCACAACATGCTGCTATGAGTGTTGCAGTTTTTTGACGGATAATCTCAAAATAAACAGCCTCGGTAATATCAAGGTTTCTTGCTTTTTCGATTTGGAGTAATTCTCCCTCACTCATTTCTCTAACAGCAACAGATATGATTTTTAGTAAATCAAAATCATCATTATCTATAGATAGTAGCAGGCCTTTTGACAATAAAAAATCACCCACCAATACCGCAATTTTATTTTTCCAAAGTGCGTTGATAGAAAAGAAACCTCTCCTTCTGTCACTATCATCTACCACGTCGTCATGCACAAGGGTTGCCGTATGTATAAGCTCTATAACAGAGGCGCCTCTGTAAGTCCTTTCATTAACCTGACCCTCATTGTTCATCTTAGCGATAAGAAACACAAACATGGGGCGCATTTGCTTCCCT
>CAJWXC010000017.1 GCA_913048215.1 uncultured Flavobacteriaceae bacterium
CCTTTTCTTCTTTTTTTCTTGAATACAATAACTTTATCACCTTTAAGGTGCTTAATGATTTTTGCTCCTACTTGAGCTCCATCGATAGCCGGGGCGCCAACAGTAACTTTATCTCCATCACTTAGCATAAGCACATTATCGAAAGAAACCTTTTTTCCTTCTTCTGCTGCTAAACGATGTACAAAGACTTTTTGATCTTTTGCAACTTTAAATTGCTGCCCTGCTATTTCTACAATTGCGAACATAGCGTTTCGTTTATTTATTAATTAATAATTCCGCTTCATTTTAAAGCGGTTGCAAATATAATTGTATTTCCTCTAAAAACAAACTCTTTATTTGGTAAAATTTTGCCGTTAAATCTTACAAGACAAAACACTAACACAAAATTAATTTTCTCTCACTATTTGGGAGCTTTAAATTATTTCTTGTTAGTCATTAAAACCCCTGACAAAATAAAGACTGTGGCCCCTGCTTGAAATAAAGAAAAACGCTCTCCATCCATAAGGCCCCATAAAAGCGCGATAACAGGGATGGTGTAGGTCACAGAACTAGCAAAAACTGGGGTACTTAATTGTACTAGTTTATTAAACATCACTTTGGCAACAGCAGTACCTACTAGGGATAAAATAAGTAAATACCCTAAAGATTCATGCAAAACAGTATTGTTCACAAATTCTAGCCCAAAGAAACCTGAGAACACTAGCACCAAAAAAGCAGGAACTAGCAAAACAATAAAGTTGCCCGCAGCAATAGCCATTGGGGGCAATTCTTGAAGGTGTTTTTTTAAAATATTTACATTCAAAGCATAGCAAACAGAGGCAGCCAAGACCAAAGTACTGTACCAGTAATTTTGATTTGGGTTTACATCTGCACCGCTCCAAATTAATAACAAACTCCCCACTAATCCTACAATAACCCCTATGAGTTGGTTGCGAGAAAATACAATTTTAAACAGCACAGCGCCCAATACCAAGGTAACAATTGGTGTTGTAGAATTTAAGATGGAGGCAACAGCACTATCAATTTGAGTTTCCGCAAAGGCAAACAAAAAAGCAGGGATAAAAGTGCCCAAAAAAGCAGAAATTGTAATCCATTTCCACTGCTGTTTTTTAATTTTTTTTAAAAAAGAAAATCCAACAATAAGCAAGAAAATAGCAGCAAATAAGGTTCTTAGAGCTCCAAGTTGCAGGGGTGTTAACCCTATTAAGGCCTTTTTTATTAATATAAAAGAGCTGCCCCAAACTACAGATAATAAACTCAGATACAACCATTTTTTGTCTAGTGTTTTCATAACAAAGGCAAAGGTGGTACTAAATATTGAGTTTTAGATATTTGGGAATTATAAAAAAAACCCAAAAATAAGTCTTACTTCCACTCAAGGGTTTCCATCAGGTGCATAATGTCTTTACGCAAATAAACAACGGCTGGGTATAAAGAGTCAAAATTTGGTTTAACATCAAAATAAAGGGATCCGGTAACAAAGTGTTGAAGGCTGTCTGTTAAGTAAAAATGAGATTGAGATGCCGCATTTCCGTTAATACTATAAAACACCCCATAGGTATTATGGTCTTTATTTTCAAAAAGTTTCTCTGGGATGCTACTAGCTATTCTATCATGATTGTAGGCTAACTTTTGAGCATCATATAACAAGGAGTCTAAATTAGTATCGCGCACCCTTTGATAAGTAATGTATACCGCAGCTCTCATATTAGGGTAGTAAAGTCTAACACCACAGTTTCTTGTTTTCTTGAGGGTAGCCTGGTTGTTAACATCAAAACTGTAGCTACAATTAGTTTGTGATTTTTTATACCTAGGGGTAGGATAGTCAAGACGTAATTTTGCATTTGGCTTAACAATTACATCATCATTACATGCTACAAAAAGCAAACAACACAAAAAGAAAATACAGTTTTTCATTAGGCTTTGGGAAGTATAGAGAGTTTTATTTGTTTGATGCGTTTATTTTCAAAGGCTTCGATGGTAAATACGTAGTTGTGATAAGTAAACACTTCATGTTTTTTTGGAAAGCCTTTAGATATTTCTAATAAAAAACCAGCCAATGTTTCTGCTTCACCCTTTTGGTCTTCAAAAACAGCTACCTCATCAAGACCAATTACTTTATAGAAATCTTTTAAAGGTGTCTTGCCTTCAAATACGTAATTATTTTCATCTAGTTTAGAGAATATTAAATCTTGGTCATCAAACTCATCACTGATCTCTCCTACAATCTCCTCGATAATATCTTCAAGAGAAATAAGACCACTTGTACCTCCATACTCATCTACAACAATAGCCAAGTGCATTTTCATTTTCTTAAACTCATTAAGCAAATCATCCAGCTTTTTGTTTTCTGGAACAAAATAAGGAGCTCTAATAAGAGAATTCCAATCTAGGGTTTTGGCATCTATATGGGGTATTAGATCTTTTACATACAAAATTCCAGTAATAGTATCTACATTGTCTTTATAGACAGGAATACGGGAGTATCCGTTTTTTATTATTAAAGGTAAAATCTCATCGTAGGGCAGCTTCTTATCAAGAGCAAAGATATCCATCCTATTTTTCATGACCTGTTTTGTGTCTGTTGCGCCAAAAGTTACAATACCCTGGAGTATCTTTTGCTCTTGGGTAGTGGTCTCTTTTTGATCTGTGAGTTCAAGAGCCTGTGATAATTGCCCTACAGAAATGTTTGCTTTTTGTTTTCCGAATTTCTCTTGTATGGAAACCGTAATAGCTTGCATAGGGACGCTTAAAGGAGTACACAATACATCCAACCACTTTAAGGGTAATGCCATAAAAGTAGCAAAGCTGAGACTGTTTCTACTGGCATATACCTTGGGTAAAATTTCACCAAAAAGCAAAATCAAGAACGTGACCACCCCCACCTCTATTACAAAACGAATATTAATGCCAAAATATACCTGGTGTAACCCTGCAAACCAGATTTGCCCAAGGCTATCAAAAAGCAGCACAATAGCAATATTTATAAAGTTGTTGGCCACTAGAATTGTTGCCAATAACTTTTTGGGTTTTTCTAATAAAAGGGAAACTATTTTTGTTTTTCTTGAGACTTTGCTGTCCAGATCTACTTCAAGGTCTGTTGGGGTTAAAGAAAAAAAGGCTACTTCTGCACCAGAGATAAGCGCAGAGAATAAAAGTAGCAGTAAAAGCACGGCAATACTTACAACAAAAGAGCTATCTACAAGGGCTAAAAATAATAAACTGGGGGGTTCTATATCCAAAATAGGTGGTTTGGTTACTACTTAAAAGGGCAAATCGTCCTCTTGTGCCTGGGGAGCTTGTGCAGGAATACTATCTGGGTTTTGCGTTTTTTGAGGAGCCGCGGCTGGTTGTTGTGGAGTTGCACCCTCTGCTTTGGGAGTTAAAAAGGTAAACTCTGTACACTGTATCTCTGTAGAGTAGCGATCTAGCCCCTTATCGTCTTGCCACTTACGGGTTTTTAAACGTCCTTCAATGTACACCTTGTCTCCTTTTTTGAGATACTTTTCACACACCTCAGCGGCCTTATTACGAACCACAATATTGTGCCACTCTGTGTTATTCACTCGTTCACCGGTAGAACGGTTGGTGTAAGTCTCATTAGTAGCCAAAGGAAAACGGCCAATGCTGTTTCCTCCTTCAAAATAATGCATTTTTACTTCATCTCCTGTATGTCCTATCAACATTACTTTATTTATCGTGCCGCTCATGTGTTATTTATTTATAGTAATCAAAGGTACCTTTTGAAAAATAAATATAGGTAAAAAAACCATTTATTTAAAGCCCTCAAATTCTGAAATAAAGTTACTTATCAACACCGGCACTGCATATTGATCAATATCATCTACAGGAATCCCTTTGGGTAATTTGCTTTTAGTTTGAGCAATCCAAAAACGGGTGTACAGGTGTTGGTGAGAAAGCTTATGAACCACCGCATTTTCCCTAAAAAGGGTAAGGGTGTCAAGATCATATAATGTTGAAATATGATCAAACTGTATTTCTTTACACAAGGCATCTTGAGCTACTAGGTGTGTTGTTTCCACCAAAGGAAACTCATATAATTGTTGCCAAATTCCTTTTTCAGTTCGTTGTTGCAATACGGTGTTCCCGTTTTCAGAGAGTATGACAATGTAATTAAAATATCGTTTTTTAACTTTTACTTTTTTGAGCTTTACGGGAAGGTTTGCTACTTGTTTGTTTTTGTATGCGTCACATTTATATTTAAAAATACACTGCGCACAGTTGGGGTTTTGAGGCACGCAAAAACGAGCTCCAAACTCCATCAAGGCCTGGTTATAGGTTCCTGGCTGGGAAGTATCTAATAATTGCTGCGCAAGGGATTTAAAATCTTTAATTCCTTGGGTGGTGTTAATTGGAGTAGCAATGCCAAAAAGTCTTGATAAAACTCTATACACGTTCCCGTCAACCACGGCAGTAGGCAAGTCAAAACAAATGGATCCAACTGCGCTGGCAGTGTAATCTCCAACTCCTTTTAACTGTAGAAGTCCTTTATAGGTGGATGGAAATCTACCGTCCAGCTCATTGGCTACATACTTTGCTGCTATGTGCAAGTTTCTTGCTCTTGAATAATACCCTAGGCCTTGCCATAGCTTTAACACCTTTTGTTGAGGGGCGGCAGCAAGAGATTTTACATCTCCAAAAGCGCTTGTAAATGCAAGATAATATGGGGTTCCCTGTGCCACGCGAGTTTGTTGCAAAATGATTTCAGATAGCCAAATAAAATAGGGGTCTTTGGTGCTTCTCCAAGGAAGATCCCGTTTATTGTCTAAGTACCAATCAATGAGATTTTTAGCAAAAAAATCCAAAGTTTCTTTCATATCACAAAGGTAGCTTTTATGTTATTATATTTTAATGCATTACGTTTTGATATATTGATTTTAAAATTCTTATATTTGCCGTCTTGAAAAATTCATTACTTAAATAAAAAAAGAAACACATGACCAAAGCAGATATCGTAGCTAAGATTTCAGAAAAACTAGGAATGGAAAAAGGAGATGTTCAGGCTACTGTAGAAACATTTATGAATGAGGTAAAAACTTCATTGGAAGGTGGAGATAATGTTTACCTTAGAGGTTTTGGAAGCTTTATTATCAAGACTAGAGCAGAAAAAACTGGACGTAATATTTCAAAAAATACTACGATCAAAATCCCAGCACATAACATCCCCGCTTTTAAGCCGGCAAAAGTATTTGTTGAGAGTGTAAAAACAAACGTTGAAGTAAAATAATATTAATTGCCTTACGTGGTAAGGCTCCATAAAACTATCAAATATGCCAAGTGGTAAAAAAAGAAAAAGACATAAGGTAGCTACGCACAAGCGTAAGAAGAGAAGACGCGCTAACCGTCACAAGAAAAAGTAGTTGTAAACTACTTTTTTGTATTAAGTACCTGCAGGATTTTCAATAATGTCCTGTAGTTAAGTTCTTTGAAAATGAAATACTAGTAACCTACATTATATATTGTAATACTAGCATTTCTACGGGTTTTTTCTGATATTTAATGAAAATTACATGTCAGAATTACAACAAAAACCTGTGACAATTATTGTTTAATCCATCTGTTGGAGGCAAACGGCAATAGTGCCCTTGCCAATAGCGGATATAAATTAATGTAACGTGAACTACGAATTATTTATTAGATCCAGTTCACAAGAAGTTGATTTTGCTCTTTTAAAAGATGGAAGACTCATCGAGCTAAACAAAGAAGAAGAGGCAAACAATTTTGCAGTTGGAGATGTATTTCTCGCTAAAATTCGCAAAAGTATGCCAGGTCTTAACGCCGCATTTGTCAATGTTGGTTATGAAAAAGATGGTTTTTTACACTATCATGATCTAGGACCTAAAGTAGCTTCTTTGTTGAAGTTTGTAAAACGTGTAAGCACAGGTAAACTTAAAGAGTATTCTTTAAAAAATTTCCCATTTGAAAAAGAGATTGATAAAAATGGAGGCATTAACAGTGCCATTAAATCCAATCAATCTATTCTGGTACAAGTAGTAAAAGAACCCATTTCCACAAAAGGACCACGTATAAGCAGTGAGCTATCTATAGCTGGCCGTTATATCGTTTTGGTTCCTTTTTCTGATCGTATTTCTGTTTCTCAAAAAATAGAAAGTCGGGAAGAAAAAGACAGGTTAAAACGCTTAATTACAAGCATAAGACCCAAAGGATTTGGTGTTATTATACGTACAGTAGCAGAAGGCAAAAAAGTAGCAGAACTGGATAAAGACTTACAAAGTCTAGTAGATCGCTGGACAGCGATGTGCAAAAAGCTACAAGGTGCTCACCACCCAAGTAAGGTGCTAAGTGAGTTAAATAGAGGTGCCTCTATGATACGAGATGTTTTTAATGACCAATTCTCGGCCATTCATATTGATGATGAAACACTCTATTTACAAATAAAAGATTATGTGCAAGAAATTGCACCCGGTAAAGAAAGTATCGTTAAGTTTTATGATTCTAAAATACCTATGTATGAAAAACATGGTATTGAAAGACAAATTAAAACAAGCTTTGGAAGAACAGTTTCAAGTTCCAAAGGAACCTATTTGGTGATTGAACATACAGAAGCCATGCACGTAATAGACGTGAATAGTGGTAACCGTAGTACAAAAAGCAAAAACCAAGAAGATACGGCCCTAGAGGTTAATATTATTGCCGCCAGTGAGGTAGCAAGACAATTACGTCTTAGGGATATGGGAGGAATTATTGTGGTAGACTTTATTGATATGGCAAATGCTGCCAATCGAAAAAAGCTGTTTGATCATCTTCGTGAGGAAATGAAAAATGACAGAGCAAAACACAAAATATTACCTCCAAGTAAATTCGGGTTGATACAAATTACCCGCCAACGCGTTAGGCCAGAAATGAATATCAAAACCAGAGAACAAGCCCCCGGGGGTGGAATTGGTGAGATAGAAGCGCCGATTGTGGTGGTACAAAAGATTACCGAAGAGCTTAAAAGGCTTTTCAAAAAAGACTATAAAGATGTTACATTAAGTACACATCCCTTTATAGCGGCCTTTTTAACAAAAGGTTTTCCATCGTTGCGCCACAAGTGGTTTGTGGAGCATAAAAAATGGGTGAAAATACAACCAAGAGATGCTTACACGTATCTAGAATATCACTTCTTTGACAAGAATGGTGATAGACTAAAATAACCATAACCCTTCTTTGCTTTGGCAAAGGAGGGTTTTTTTTTGCCCAAGAAGTTTCCCTCTAGCCCCAAAAAAAAAGAGACGGCAATCTTTTTAAGTGTATTTTTGAATCCCACAATGAATTTCACTCACAAAACATATACCCTACAGCAGGCAAAAAGAAGTATTGAAAAATACTGTGCCTACCAAGAGCGTTGCCACCAAGAAGTAACTAAAAAGCTTCGGGAGATGCGCATGATTCCTCAGGCCATTGATGAAATTATTGGTCATTTACTGGCTCATAATTTTTTAAATGAAACGCGGTTCTCTCAGGCCTTTGCTCGAGGAAAATTCAGACAAAAAAAATGGGGTAGAAATAGAATTACTCGAGAATTAAAAATGCGTAATATTTCTGCTTATAATATTAAATTAGCCCTAAAAGAAATCCCAGAAAACGAATATCTCGATACTTTTGATGCTTTATTTAATAAAAGGCTTGCCCAACTCAATGAAGAAACAAACGAGCAAAAAAAGCGAAAAAAAATAGCAGATTACCTCTTGTATCGTGGATGGGAATCTGCTATGATTTTTGAGAGACTTAGAACTCTTACAAAAAACTAATTATAATAGTAATCTATCCTTTGGCCTTGGCTTTGGCAAGTTCGTTACGTTCTATTTTATGATCTGGACGGGTCCATTTTGGTTTTTCTGCTTGGTCTTTGTACTTAGAGTATTGTGCCTCTACAGATTGGGGCTGCTCTTTTTTTACAAAAGGCTTCATAGGCTGTAATCCAAGAAGTTCAAACAGTTTCATGTCCTGGTTTACATCTGGATTTGGCGTTGTAAGGAGTTTATCTCCTGCAAAAATAGAATTGGCTCCTGCAAAGAAGCACATTGCTTGTCCCTCTTGAGACATTTGTGTTCTTCCTGCAGACAAGCGCACCTGTGTATTAGGAAGTACAATTCTGGTAGTGGCCACCATGCGTATCATCTCCCAAATAGATACAGGAGCTATCTCCTCCATAGGTGTTCCCTCAACAGGCACTAAGGCGTTAATAGGGGTGCTTTCTGGTTGTGGGCTTAAACTAGATAAGGCCACCAACATTCCTGCTCTATCTTCTACGGCTTCACCCATACCAATAATACCACCACTGCAAACCGTAACATTGGTTTTACGTACATTTTCTATGGTGTCTAGCCTGTCTTGAAATGCTCTGGTAGAGATTACATCTTTATAGTAATCTTCACTAGTATCAAGATTATGATTGTATGCATACAACCCTGCCTCTGCCAGACGCTGGGCTTGGTTTTCTGTAATCATACCAAGGGTACAACACACTTCCATGTCTAGCTTATTGATGGTGCGTACCATCTCTAAAACATTGTCAAACTCTGGCCCATCTTTTACATTTCTCCAAGCAGCTCCCATACAAACGCGTGATGAACCGCTAGATTTTGCTCTGAGTGCCTGAGCTTTTACTTGGCGAACACTCATTAAATCATTTCCTTCAATATCTGTGTGGTATCTCGCTGCTTGAGGACAATACCCACAATCTTCTGGGCATCCTCCTGTTTTTATAGAAAGTAGGGTAGAAACCTGTACTTGATTGGGATTATGATTTGCTCTGTGAACAGTTGCAGCATCGTACAATAATTCCATCATAGGCTTATTGTAAATAGCTAAAATCTCTTCTTTAGTCCAGTTGTGTTTTGTCTGCATCATAATTCAAAAATAGGTAATTTTTTCTTTTCGTTTTAAGAGTTTTCTAGAATAATATACCCTAAAAATCTAGGTTGTATTCAACGTGGTTTTACCATATCTAATCTCATACTAAATCTAAAACACAACTTAATTAGTTGTTTTTTTTGGAAGAGAAATAATGATACTCACTGCATTGCCTCCAAAACCAACGGCATTAACAAGCACTGTCTGCAGGGTTGGAGGAAGATCTCGAGGGTTATTATAAAAGGGGTTCTCAATAAATTTATTATGCTGCAACATGTATATTGCCATTTCAATACTTAACATGCCACTTGCAGCAAAGGTGTGCCCTACCATCCATTTATTTGAAGTGAGTAATGGCTGTTTTTCTTTAAAGACTATATCAACCGCATTTTTTTCTGCCACATCCCCTTTTACGGTTCCTGGTGCATGCATAATTATGGCGTCTACTGTTGTAATGGCTGCTTTTTTAAGGGCCATACTCATGGCATTTTGTATGCTTTGAGCATTCTCTGTTATAGAGCTATTGTGGGTAATAATCTCAGAGGCAAAACCATATCCCTTAATCAATGCTAGTGTGCGGGCAGATATTCCCTTTTCTAAGACAGCCACTGCAGCTGCTTCTCCCAAAACCATGGTGTTTTTTGTTTTTTGAAACCTCATAGACTCACAAGCCTTATTGTGAGTAGCCTTTGAATAAAGCTTTAACGCTTTCATTTGCGCAATAGTAAAGGGCGTTAGGGCTGCCTCACTACCGCCAACCAAAAAAGCTGTTGCCATGTCTGCCTGTAGCCAAGCAATACCATTTAATAAGGAGTGCATTGCCGTAGAACAGGTTACAGATTGGTCTATCTGAATTCCTTTAGCGCCAAGATCTTGAGCAACCCAAGAAGAAATGTTTCCTAAAGTTGTGGTGGGTGATGTAAATGGAGAGACCTTTCCTGTGTGTAAAAAATCTGTGTGGTACTTTTCAAATAAAGAGGTGGCGCCACGAGAAGAACCAATATTAATATCAAGGGTTTGTTTGCCAATGTCAGTTTTTTGCAATGCATAATTGGAAGCCAAAATTGCTAGCAATACGCTCCTATCTAGTGTTTTATAACTTGGCCGTGATGCTTTTAATTGCGAAAGGGCTTTTTGTGTTTGAGCAGAAATTTTAGCGACAAAAACCTCTTGATGCCCTATTGTGTTTTTAACAAATAGTGGTTTTTTTGACAAATAGCGTTCCCAAACTTCTTTGGGTGAATCCCCCAAAGCAGAAACAGATGCAATTGCTGAGATAGAAATAGGTGCGTGCAAGGTTTTTATATTTCATGCAAAAATAAAGGTTCTTAATTTTCTAGCGGGGTTAAATATCAAAGAAATAACACCAAGGGCACCACTATTTATTGTAATGGGCCAACACCTGTTGAATTGCCTTGTAGATAGTGTCAAGCTCTTGATTGCTTATCACATATGGAGGAAGCACATACACTGTGTTTCCTAGAGGCCTGAGGGCTACACCGCGGTCCATAAAAAACTCATACAGTTCATTTCTTAAATCTCCATAACGCTCCATCTCTACGGCTAGCTCTATGGCTAGAATTACTCCCTTACAACGCACTTGTTTTACACTTGGATGTTGCTGTATTTTTGCAGCAAATACTTGGTGGGCTTTTGCAATATAATCCTGCTGTTTTAAAATATCTGGAGAACCTAGCAGCTCAATACTAGCTATAGCTGCAGCGCAACCAACAGGGTGTGCGCTATAGGTATGGGCATGAAAAAAACCTTTGTGCACTTGATCACTTAAAAAACCGTCAAATATTTCTTGGGTGCAACTGGTGATACTCAGGGGAAACATCCCAGCTGTAAGGGCCTTACTAAGACACATGATATCTGGTTTATGTTGAAGTTGGTCTACAGCAAAATTGGTGCCTGTTTTACCAAATCCAGTCATAATCTCATCTGCAATGCATACCACGTCATGGGCTTTACAAATAGCAATTAATGCGTCTAGTCCCTCTGGGGTGTGAAATTTCATGCCAGCTGCTCCTTGCACCAATGGTTCAAAAATAAATCCTGCACACTTATTGGTTTGTAAAATGGTTTTTAATGCAGATAACACCTGTTGCAAATTATCTTTTTGTGGGGTAGGAATGCGTTTTACTTTCAATAAAAAATCTTCAAAAGGACCATTATAAGAGGAGAGCCCTGAGGCGCTCATAGCCCCAAAGGTATCTCCATGAAAACCATCCTCAAAAGCTATAAGAGTATCTCTTTTTTGAGATTTATTATCATAGTATTGTATTGCCATTTTAATAGCTGCTTCTACCGCAGTAGAGCCATTGTCATTAAAAAATATTTTTTGCTGGTTATCTGGCAGGATTGCTACCAATTTTTCTGAAAGTTCAATGGCAGGGGCGTGAGTAAAACCACTAAACATAACAAAATCTAGAGTTTGCATTTGTTTTGTCATTGCCTGGATAATGTATGGGTTACAATGTCCAAACATGGCGGTATACCAGGATGCAATACCATCTATATAACTTTTTCCGTGCTGGTCAATTAAACGTGCTCCCAAGGTCTTGACAATTCCCAGAGGTGGTGATGCGGTTTGATGTTGGGTTAAAGGATGCCAAATATGGGCATCATCTCGCTTGGTTAAACTCATAAAACAAAGTTACAAATTTTGCAAGACAGGGTGTGACAATAGATGGCAAAAAGTAATGAGATTGTTGTTGTTTTCTAAAGTTTTGATTTAAAATCTTGAGCATATTGCTTGACTACATTCTGATCAAAATAAGGTTCTTGATCAATACGCCCTAGTATAGAAATGCCACTCATTTTTGCAATAATAGTCTCTGTGGAAGGATGTTTTTCTCCATTAAAAATAATTCCAAATATTGGTATCCCTCTTGATTTTAATGCCTCAATGGTAAGTAGGGTATGGTTTATACTTCCAAGGTAGTGTCGAGATACCACAATCACCTTATCCAAGGGGTGTATTAAATCTGTAATGGTTTGGGTGTCGTTTAAGGGTACTAAAAGACCTCCTGCACCCTCTATAACCAAATTGTTTTGAGTTTTAGGTCTTTGGATCTTTTTTAATGACAAGGAAACACCGTCAATCTTTGCGGCAGCATGAGGACTCGAAGGAGTTTCTAAGTTAAACGCAGAGGCATGAAATTTAGTTTTAGTATTGGAGACTAATTCTTGCACTTTATGCGTATCACTATGCTGTAATTCTCCAGCTTGTACTGGTTTCCAGTAATCTGCCTGTAAGGCCTGAGTAACAATGGCTGAAACTATTGTTTTACCAACCTCTGTAGAGATCCCTGTGATGAAATAGGTTTGTTTTTTCATGGAGTCAGAAATTCTTTAAGTAGCCTTACTAAGGTTGTTATATCTTCTTTTGTATTATAGCTATGCAAACAAATACGCAGGCGCTCTTGCCCCCGGGGTACCGTTGGAGACAAAATAGGCTTTACATCAAACCTATTTTGCTGTAATAGAACTGAGATGTCTTTGGTAGCCTTATTGCCTTTTATAACACAGCAGTGTATGGCAGATTGACTTGAGATAAAGTAAGAGGTTAATTGCGCATCAACGATACCCTTTTGCAAAAGTGAAATATTATTTTGTAATTTTTTTATGGCATCGCTGTTTTGCTCTAATTCACTGTATGCGGCTCTTATGGTAGCTATTGTGTGCGGAGGTAATGCTGTGGTGTAAATAAAACTTCGTGCAAAGTTTATTAAATAATTCTTTAACTCCCCGCTTCCTAAAATTGCCGCGCCGTGACAACCAATCGCTTTACCAAAGGTTACTATGCGAGCAAATATTACATCTTCAAGACCTAATTCTTGAACAAGACCTTTGCCTTTTGGGCCAATAACGCCAGTGGCATGCGCCTGATCTACAATTAAATAAGCGCTGTATTTTTCACACAAACTAGCAATTGCCTTTAAAGGAGGCATATCTCCATCCATTGAAAATACGGCCTCTGTAACCACATAAATTTCTGCAGATTTATTTTTTACTTGTTGTTGGGTCACTAGCAGGTTTTCTAGAACCTTTAGGTTGTTGTGGAGGAACTTATGTCCTTTGGCATGACTCATGGCAATACCGTCTCTTATAGAAGCATGGCATAGCGCGTCGTAAAGTATCACATCGCCCCTTTGGGGCACACTTGAGAAAAAACCAATATTTGCATCATACCCGCTATTGAAAATAAGGGCAGTTGGAGAATTGTGAAAACTAGCTATTTGTTTTTCTGTATCGAGGTAAAGAGGATGGTTTGCCGTTAAAAGCCTGGAGCCTGTTGCACCATTTGCCTGAAAGTCATGTTGTTTTAAAATATCACAGGCCTTGTTATAAATCTTTTTTGAGCGGCTAAAGCCAAGATAGTCATTACTAGAAAAGTCTAGCAAATCTTGAGATAAACCCAAAGATCTAAGGGAGTTATCTTTTACTCTTGCATCTATTTTATCTTGTAGTTTATTGGGCAACATCATTCAAAGATACAGAAGCTCTTCTCAAATCACAGAAATTAAAGGGCTTCTTTTGTAAAGAAAATACATTGATTTAAAATTGTTTTAATAAAACAAAAAATCCCCAATTACACAGATGTAATTGGGGATTTTTAATAGTATAAAACTTGCTTTAATCTGCAAGTACAATCACTTTATTGTTGTTCATCTCTACAGTTCCGCCAGAGATCTCAAGTACCCATTTACCCTCTTGCTGGGTAAATTTATTTTCATATCCAGGGGCAATAGTAGGGCTTCCAGCAAATGTTACTTTTCCCTCACTCAAAAGAGACACAATAGCTGCGTGATTATTCATCATTTGGAACTCACCGTTGATTCCTGGAAGGGTTATGCTTTCTATTTCTCCGGCTACCAGTGAAGCCTCTGGACTTACTATTTCTAAATACATACTATTGAATTACGAAACCTTATTTTAATTAGGCCTCTGTTAACATTTTTTCTCCCGCCTCAATTGCTTCTTCTATAGAACCTTTCAAGTTAAAAGCTGCTTCTGGAAGGTGATCTAACTCCCCATCCATAATCATGTTAAATCCTTTAATTGTCTCTTTAATATCCACCAATACACCTGGTATTCCTGTAAACTGTTCTGCTACATGGAAAGGTTGAGATAAGAAACGTTGTACACGACGCGCACGGTTTACTGCAAGTTTATCTTCCTCAGATAATTCTTCCATACCTAAAATGGCAATAATATCTTGTAGCTCTTTGTAACGTTGTAAAAGCATTTTTACTCGTTGTGCACAATCATAATGCTCATCACCTAAAATTGCGGCTGTTAAAATTCTTGAAGTAGAATCTAGTGGATCTACTGCTGGGTAGATACCTAGTTCTGCAATCTTACGAGACAATACTGTTGTTGCATCCAAGTGAGCAAAGGTTGTTGCTGGTGCTGGATCTGTTAAATCATCTGCAGGAACATATACCGCCTGTACAGATGTAATAGAACCTTTTTTAGTAGAAGTAATACGCTCTTGCATTGCTCCCATCTCTGTTGCTAATGTTGGTTGGTACCCTACCGCAGATGGCATACGACCCAGTAGAGCTGATACCTCAGAACCTGCTTGAGTAAATCTAAAGATATTATCCACAAAGAAAAGTACATCTTTTCCTTGTCCATCTCCAGCTCCATCTCTAAAATACTCTGCAATGGTAAGACCAGATAATGCTACACGTGCACGCGCTCCAGGTGGCTCATTCATTTGTCCAAAAACAAACGTAGCTTTAGACTCTCTCATGGCCATGTTATCTACCTTAGATAAATCCCAACCGCCTTCTTCCATAGAGTGCATGAAATCATCTCCGTATTTGATAATACCAGATTCAAGCATTTCTCTAAGAAGGTCATTCCCTTCACGAGTTCTTTCTCCTACTCCTGCAAATACAGAAAGACCACCATGTCCTTTTGCTATGTTGTTAATCAACTCCTGAATCAGTACTGTTTTACCTACTCCGGCACCACCAAAAAGACCAATTTTACCCCCTTTTGCGTACGGCTCAATTAAATCAATTACTTTAATACCTGTAAAAAGTACTTCAGAAGATGTTGAAAGATCTTCAAACTTAGGAGCATCTCTGTGAATTGGCAAACCATCTTTTCCTGCTTTTGGAAGTTCGGCCATACCATCAATAGGATCTCCAATTACGTTAAATAAACGCCCATATATATCATCACCAATAGGCATCTGTATAGGTGCTCCTGTTGCAACAGCATCTACACCACGGCTCAAACCATCTGTACTATCCATAGAAATGGTACGTACTGTGTTTTCTCCCATGTGAGATTGTACTTCAAGAATTAACTTGTTTCCGTTATTATTTACTTCAAGACTATCATAAATCTTTGGAAGTTCTGAACCGCTTGCAAACTCTACATCTACAACAGGGCCAATAATCTGAGCAACTTTTCCTGTAACTTGTGACATTATTTTGGATTTCTGTTTTTACAATTGGCGCAAAATGCACCTTTTTTTAACGCTGCAAAGATAGTTTTTTCTAATGTAATATTACAAACTTGAAATGCTCTTTTTTGAACTTATTTTATACCCTAATTAAATAGAGGCTAGAATTTTGCAACTCACATCTGTATTTGGGCAGGTATTGCAACTATTGATTTATAATAAAAATAATTTGAGATTTAAGAAAGGGGTTCACAAAACCCGCGAATATTATCCTTAAATAATTTTAATATTCGCTCCATAAGCTGGCTATCTCTAGAAATTACCCTGCCATCTATCTCTACAATGGGCGTTAACTCTCCCATAGTGCCGGTAGCAAAAACCCCCTCTGCGTTTATAAACTCACTCAATGATAGATCTGCCTCTATGAGCTGTATGTCATGAGTATCACAAAGCTCCATGACTGTATTTCTAGTAATTCCTGGCAGACAGGCATTGGCAAAAGGCGTATAGACTTTATCTTGTTTTATCATAAAAATATTACTGCCGTTAAGTTCTGCCACAAAGCCCCGATCATCAAGCATCAATCCTGCATCTTTACCTGCTACATTGGCCTGAATTTTGGCAATAATGTTATTGAGTAAATTGTTGTGGTGTATCTTACTGTCCAAAAACTGAGGAGCATTTCTACGCTGGCTTGTACTTAGTACCGTAATTCCGGTTTTATTATCATACACAAGTGGTTTCCACTCTGCCAAGACAATTAAACAAGAACCACTTTGGTTTAATCTAGGATCCATGCCGCTTGTGATTTTTTCTCCTCTAGAGAGTGTAAGACGTATGTGAGTGTTGTCATCCATGGCATTGGCATCAAGAGTACGTTTAATGGCTCTTTTAATTTCTGCCTTAGTGGGTATATCTGTAAAGGCTAATGTTTTTGCACTTTGCTGCAAACGAGTTAAATGTTTATCTAAACACACCACCCCCTGGGGATATACCCTAAGTCCTTCCCAAACAGCATCTCCCCCTTGTACTGTGCTGTCAAAAACGGACACTTTTGCCTGGTGGCGGGGGTATAATTTATCTTTAATATAAACCTGTATGTGATCATTTTTAGGGTTTGATTTTTGTAACATTTAATCGTTTTTTAGAATGTGAGTTTTTAAAATGGTATAATAGATTAGGGCCTCGTTTAACACACTTTTCAGAGGCTGTGGTATAGTCTCTCTACTAGTTTTTTGAATAGCAAAACCTGTTGAATTATGTACATTTGAGTACCAATACCGGGCCCAAATGCCATCTTCCTTAATGCCTCCTTTTTGCCAAGACAACATATCTTTTGTAAAACAGATGTCAAGAGAATTACAAATTTTATGCAAATACACTTCAGGGTTTTTTAGTAGTTGGTCACTGTCAATAACGAGTGGTGTTTTGCCTTGGCTTTTTAAATACACAAATAGTTCTGCCGCCTTTTTTATACCAATATCATCCAGGCTTGGGTTTTTAATCACCTTAGAGAAAGAGGCCAGCAACTTTTTTGGGTGGCGGATTAGAATTACATTTTGCCAGGGCAAAATATGAGATGGTTCGTTGCTAAGATAGTGATGGGCCATGCCTTTTATAAAGACATGGCTGCCTTGTTTTAAGATCCCATCTATGTGCTGCAATACTTGTTTTTTTGAATGCGGAAGTGAGTTTAAAATTTCTTTTGTCCCCGGGTGTGTTACTTTTAAATTTCCATTGGCCAAATAATAGCCGTAAAAAGGCTCATCCAGTACTTTTATAGTTTTATTTTGAGCAAAACTATACATAAGCGCCGTAGATAAATTTCTAGGTCCAGAAATAAGATTGATGATTTTCACTGTTTAAAAATAAGTCTTTTTTAAGCTAACTAATTAAAATAGCTATGTATTGTTGAATTCTTAATATATAGTTAAGTTTGTGTCAAACAATACAAAGCCTTTACCCTATGGACGAACTACTAAGTCAATTTTCAATTTCAATAGATAATACCTTTTCTATCTCAAATTACATCATAAATATTGTGCTTTGCGCAAGTTTGCTTTTTGTACTGTCCTTAGTCTATAAAAAGTTTGGAAACTCAATATCAAATAGAGGGCAACTAGCCAAGGTGTTAGTTCTTGTTGGTCTTACAACGTTTATCATAATATCAATAGTGAAATCATCTCTGGCATTATCTCTAGGTCTTGTGGGGGCCTTGTCTATTGTGAGGTTTAGAACAGCCATCAAAGAGCCCGAGGAGTTGGGCTACTTTTTTATTGCCATTGCCACAGGTTTGGGCATGGGGGCTAACCAATTACTCCCAACGATTATTGGACTTGCCATGGTTATTATAATTATTGTACTGTTTAGAAAAAACATATTTAAAGACACCTTAACTCAAAATTTGTTAATTACTACCCAAATCAAGCAAGAAAATCAAACCAATACAACAGAGAAAATTGCTGAGATTATAAACCAACATGCCTCACAAGTTGAGGTGAAGCGAATTAATTACGCAAAACAAGAAATGGATCTAAACTTTTTGGTGAAAGTATCATCATTAGAAAAATTAAATACCATACAACACAACCTTAAAGAAATTGATAAGGGTATGTCTATTACTTTTTTAGATAATACCATCTAAAAAAGCGCAAACATTGCACCTATGCAACTCAAAACACCTTCAAACAAAAAAACATATCTAATCATTGCTCTTTCTTTAGCAATAGTTTTGATGTTAGGCTTTGTTTTTTCTGTTGAAAACAAGCCAAAAAAAAAGCAAGTTAAAATTGCAAAACAAGAGGACCGCAACCTCATAAAAACAAGTTCTGTTGATATTGCAAACCTTATTAAATCAAACACATCGTATCTGTACAAGGATGAAAATCTATTTGTTTTTGCCACCCAAGACGGAATTGTACCAAAAATAACTTTTGCCTACAAAGCGCCTCTTTCGTTCCGAGAAATAAATGACCTGGTGTATATCCATATCTTTTTAAAAGACCCAAAGGCTATTAAAACACCGTTTTACAACATGACGTTTAAGGCTCCAAAATTAACAGATACCATACAAGTGGATGGCCAACCATATGTGTTATTAACAAAGTCTTTACTGTCAGCGCCTTTTAAAAATGGTGTAATCCCGTTTAAAGAAATAAAACACATTAATCTAGGACGGTTTCATAGAAAGAAAGGAAGATCTCTGGATTTAAAGCAACTCCGTATAGACGACACTAATACTAAAAAAAGTATCACAAAAATTCTAGTGCCTCAAAATGCCAATGAGGCAGATGCCAATGGGTTCAAGACTATTGTAGCCTACGCAAAAGAATCTAAATTTAAAAAAATACGGTCAAAAAGAAATGAGGCGCTAGAAAAAGGAATCCTGCTGACAGAAGATAAAGATTTTATAAAAGGTGAGATACAACTAGGCTCACAGGACAAATTAAAAACAACATTTAGATTAAAAGGAGATTGGATAGATCATTTAAATAGAGAAGAGCAGTGGTCTTATAGATTTGTCATCAAAGATGATAAAACGCTTTTGGGTATGCGAAAGTTTTCTATTCAACACCCTAAAACAAGAAAATACCAATGGGAATGGCTTTTTAATAAAGTGATTAAAGATGAGGGAATTATTGGCCTACGCTATGATTTTGTCTATTTCAAACAATACATTGAAAACAAAAATGCAGTGGCTTATATAGATAATAAACTCATGGCTCTTGAAGAGTCTTTTGATAAAATATTAATTGAAAACAATCAAAAAAGAGAAGGCGTTATTATTGCCTTTGATGAGTCTATGCTTTGGAAAGATAAGCAGCACAATAGCTCATTGGGTTTTGAACAATTTCCTTTGATTGGAAACCGCTCTTACATGGAATCTGCAAAAATCAAGGTATACAATGAAAACAAGGTCTTAACCAACCCCAAGTTAAAAAAACAATTTATTGTTGCCAAGGAACTCCTTGAGGGCCTGAAAAGTGGAGCCTATAAAATCTCTGAAGTCTTTGACATAGACAAACTAACCACCTATGTTGCATTGTGCAATTTGTTTGGAGGTGATCATGGTCTTGTATGGCACAACCTAAGAATTTACTACAACCCTATCACAAACAAACTAGAGCCAATTTCTTTTGACTCTGTATCTGGAAATAAAATTGGAGAATTGTTACACTACCCCTTCTCAGAAAACGACCCTGTATATACAACAAAACTGGCAGAAAAATTTAAATTGATCTCAAGCCAACAATACATAGATGAGATTATTAGGTCTCATGGTAATCGTTTAAATCAGATTACTGAGGCCTTTAGAGAGACTTATCCTCAATTTAATTTTGACATTAAAACCCTAGAGTATAACAGCAATGTGATTAAGAAAATAATTTTTCCAAGAGACTTTGTTCTTGTTGATTTTATGGATGTAAAAAACGATACAATCTTTTTGGAGGTCAACAATCTAAACAGCTTTTACGCCACTATAAATGGTCTTGAGGATTTAAAGGGGAAAAAACTGGATGTTTTAGAAAAAAAAACAATCCTTTTAAAACCAAAGCAGAAGAAAGTTATTAAGATAGCTTTAGACAAATATTTTAACAATGCTTTTGTTTCAAAAAAAAACAAAAAAGGAGGATTTACTTATCCTAAAGACATTGAAAAGCTCAGAATTACTGGTGAGATAGAAGGAATTGGATTAAACTATGTAACTCAAATTGGCAAGATCGCTACCAGTCAAAATTTAGAGCAAAGCATTGCAACCTACAGAGATAAACACCGTATAAACTACACAGATTTTGAGTTTGTTGAAGTAAAACAAAACAGCAATGCTGTGGTGTTTAAAAAAGGAAATTACACCCTTTCTAAAAGCATTAAAATACCTAAAGATAAAGTGGTTATTATAGCCCCAGGATTCAGCTTAAATTTTAAAAACAATGCATCTATAATCTCTCAAAGCACCCTAATTGCAAAAGGAACAAAAGAAGATCCAATCGTATTTTTTTCTGACACAAATACAGGAGGTGGCATTTTTGTAAACAATGCCACATCAAGGTCAGAATTAACCTACTGCACCTTTGATAACCTTTCTAATCCCACCAATGAAATTTGGGATGTCTCTGGAGCCATAAATTTTAACGAGAGTAACGTAACTATTTCAAATTGTGTTATTAAGAACAACCGTTGTGAAGATGGGCTTAATATAATAAGGTCTGAGTTTACAATGAGCGCTACTAGCTTTCAAGACACCTTCTCAGATTCTTTTGATGGAGATTTTGTGGCAGGAACAATAACTGATTGCCAATTTTATAATGCTGGAAATGACGCGATAGATGTTTCTGGATCTCAACTAACCCTTAAAGAGATACTCATAAAAAACCCATTAGATAAAGCCATAAGCGCAGGAGAAGCAAGTCTTATCACCGGAGATGCAATACAAGTATTTGATGGAGAAATAGGTATTGTTAGTAAAGACTTATCTAGTGTTAAGTTAAAAGATGTACTGATAGAAAATACAAGGTTAGGTTTTTCTTCTTTTCAAAAAAAATCTGAATATGGAAAAGCCTCCATTGATATCACAGGATTATCTCAAATAAACAATGAGTCTAATTTTTTAATTGAATCTGGCTGTAGGTTGACCATAAACAATGAAAAAATGCCTACAATTTCTAGCAAAGTAATTGAACAAATGTATGGAGCAGAATATGGGAAAAGCAGCAAATAAGCAAGCAGATTTAAATGCGCAAAATTCGCTTAGGTTTGAGAGAAAATTTATCTACAAGAACACTCGAGCTGAAGATTTAATACAAACAGAAATACTTACAAATCCATTTTGTTTTAAAGAAGTGTATCACAGAAGAAGTATAAACAACATCTACTTTGATGATCATGATCTCACTTTTTACAAACAAAATGTATCTGGTGATGGAGAACGAGAAAAATATAGATTACGGTGGTATAATGATGTTTTTTCTGAAATAATTAGCCCCACTTTTGAAATTAAAAAAAAGATAGGAGAAGTTGGAGACAAGTATTCTTTTAGGATGAAAGACACGCAATTTTCATTAAAAAATAGTGGTTTAAAAGAAATTCAAAACGCGCTGCAACAAATAATGAAGGATCAGAACAATCTTATATTAGCAACAAAACTCAAGAGCACACAACCGGCAATTTTTAATAGTTATGAGCGCAGGTATTTTTTGTCTAGTTGTAAGAACTATAGAATAACTATAGACTATAATATGTGCTTTTACAACCCAAACACATATAACTTTACTAGCAGTAAAATCACCTCAGATGACATTGTTTTAGAGTTTAAATATGCACTCCCACAAGACACCCAAAGCAGAGAAGTAAGCCAGCACTTTAGTGCTCGATTGTCAAAAAACTCTAAATACGTTACGGGTGTTGAGACTGTATACTATTAATTTAATACCATTACTTGATGCGGTTTTTACTAATTTTTATAGCAGGATTTTTACTAGGTAGTTGTTCTAATAAAAAGGACATCTATACTACCCCAACGTTCTCAAAAAATAACAACCTACAAGCGGTGGTAGAAATACCTGCAGGTACAAATAAAAAAATTGAATACAACACCCTCTCCATGCAATTTGAAATTGACAAAAAAAATGGGGTAGATAGAGTGATTGATTTTTTGCCCTACCCAGGAAATTACGGTTTTATTCCCTCGACTTATTCTGACCCAGATAAAGGAGGTGATGCAGACGCTCTGGATGTTCTTATTATTTCAGAAAATATACCAACGGGGACCATTGTAGAAATCTTGCCCATTGGTGTTTTAAAGCTCCTAGACAACCAAGAATTGGATTATAAGATTATTGCCATACCCCTTAAAAAAGAACTTCAGGTCATGGCTCCAAAAACCTTTGATGATTTTAAAAAGCAATACCCTAAAGCCTTAGATATACTAAATATGTGGTTTTCTAATTATGACCAAAAAGACACTTTGTATGTAGCGGGTTGGGGCAATGAAAAAGAGGCTCTTGCAGAAATCAACAAAAGCCTCCTTCTTAAAAATTAAATTTTAGCCTACTCCACGGTAACACTCTTGGCCAAGTTTCTTGGCTGATCTACGTTTCTATCAAGCATCACGGCAATATGATAGGAGAGTAATTGCAGCGGTATGGTTGTTACAAGTGGGGTGAGTGTTTCTGGAGTTGGCGGTACCTCCATTACAAAATCTGCCAGTTCTCTTACCACAGTATCTCCCTGGGTTACCACAGCTATGATCTTTCCTTTTCTTGCTTTAATTTCTTGGATATTGCTCACTACTTTTTCATAGTGGTTACTATTTATGGCCACCACCACAACTGGCATTTGCTCATCTATAAGTGCAATAGGGCCGTGCTTCATCTCTGCGGCTGGATAGCCCTCTGCGTGTATGTATGAAATTTCTTTAAGCTTCAAAGCACCCTCCAAGGCAACCGGGAAATTATACCCTCTTCCTAGGTATAAAAAGTTTGGAGAGTCTTTAAATACTTTTGCAATTTCTTTAATTTCATCGTTACTCTCCAATGCTTTTGCCACATGAGAAGGAATGGTATCCAACTCTCTGAGGTGCATCATATAGTCTGATTTAGAAATGGTTCCTTTTACTTGAGCCAATTTTAAAGCAATCATGGTAAGTACCGTAATTTGAGTTGTAAATGCCTTGGTTGATGCTACTCCAATTTCTGGCCCAGCATGAGTGTAGGTTCCAGAATGAGTTTCTCTTGAAATAGTAGATCCAACAACATTACAAATACCATACACAAAAGCTCCTTTTTCTTTGGCTAGTTTTATAGCTGCAAGAGTATCTGCAGTTTCTCCACTTTGAGAGATGGCTATAACCACATCTTTTTCTGTAATTACTGGGTTGCGGTATCTAAACTCACTGGCATATTCTACCTCAACGGGTATGCGCGCCCAATCCTCAAAAGTATATTCTGCCACTAGCCCTGCGTGCCAAGAAGTACCACAAGCTACAATTATAATCCTGTCTGCATTAACAAATTTTGGGATGTATTCTTCTAAACCTCCAAGTTTTATAATTCCTTGGTTTGCAAGTAGTCTACCACGGTAGGTGTCTTTGATTACAGAAGGCTGCTCGTAAATCTCTTTGAGCATAAAGTGATCATAGCCCCCTTTTTCTATTTGCTCAATATTTAATTTAAGCTCCTGTACAAAAGGCTTGATTCTTTCATCACTTTTAATCTCTCTAACTCTTATCTCTCTTCCAAGACGAATCACTGCCATTTCTTCATCTTCAAGATATACTGCATTGTTTGTAAATTCTATAAAAGGAGAGGCGTCACTGGCTATAAAAAATTCATCATCGCCAACTCCAATGGCCAAAGGGCTTCCTAGTTTTGCAACAACAATCTCATTGGGTTTTTTTTGATCAAACACCGCAATGGCGTAAGCTCCAACCACTTGGTTTAATGCAATTTGCACCGCCTTACCAAGCAAAACATCCTCTTTCTTTTTTATTTCTTCAATAAGGTTTACAAGCACCTCTGTATCTGTGTCTGAGTGAAACTCATACCCCCTTTTTATCAACTCCTTTTTTATAGAAGCATAATTCTCAATAATTCCGTTGTGGATGATCACCAAATCACCACTGTTAGAATAATGCGGGTGAGAGTTTACATCATTAGGTACTCCATGGGTAGCCCAGCGGGTATGACCAATACCAAGACTTCCTTTTTTTGTGATTTTTGAATCGGCTTGCGCCTGTAGATCCACCACTTTCCCCTTGGTTTTGGCAAGCTGTATTTTAGAGCCGTCATACAGTGCAATTCCTGCACTGTCGTAACCTCTGTATTCTAGGCGCTTTAAGCCATTAATAATTATAGGGTATGCCTCTCTATGGCCTATGTATCCAACTATTCCGCACATAAATTTTAATTTGAATCTGTGTAATAAATTTGAAGCTTTAATCTTTTTGTAAGATCTGCTGATGTATTTCCATGTAAAATTGTGCCTTGAT
>CAJWXC010000018.1 GCA_913048215.1 uncultured Flavobacteriaceae bacterium
TCGAAGCTTTTTTTTATCTTTCGGGCTATGGATTTTTCTTCAAAACTTCTTGAAAATGCCGTGAATGAAATGTCTCAATTACCAGGAATTGGTAAGAGAACTGCACTGCGGTTGGTACTACATATGTTAAAACAGCCCTTGCAACAAACTCAAGGACTGGCTCAAAGCCTTACCGCTCTTAGAGAACAAATTAATTTTTGTGTTAGTTGCCATAATTTAAGTGATGCTACCTTGTGTGAAATTTGCGCAAACCCTAATCGTACCCAAAAATTAGTTTGCGTAGTTGAAGATATTAGAGATGTTATGGCCATAGAGGCAACAAGTCAATACAGAGGGCATTACCACGTTTTAGGTGGTAAAATATCACCAATGGACGGTATTGGCCCCTCAGATTTAACCATAGATTCTTTGGTGGAAAAAGTAAAAAATGGTCAAATAGATGAACTTATATTTGCATTAAGCTCAACCATGGAGGGAGATACGACCAATTTTTATATCTTTAAGCAAATCGAGAACTTTGCTGTAAAAACAACAACCATTGCCAGAGGTATATCTGTGGGTGATGAGTTAGAATATGCAGATGAGGTTACACTAGGACGCAGTATTATTAATAGAATTCCTTTTGAGAATTCTCTGAAAAATAACTAGAGTATTGAAACTATCGGTCATTATTGTTAATTACAACGTTCGCTATTTTTTAGAGCAGTGCATCATTAGTGTCCAAAAAGCAACGCGGTCTATTGATTCAGAAATTATTATAGTAGATAATAATTCTACTGATGATAGTTGTGATATGGTAAAAGATAATTTCCCATCTGTAAGACTTGTTGAGAATAAAAAAAATGTTGGTTTTAGTACTGCAAATAATCAGGGAGTTGCAATTGCTAATGGAGATTATGTTTGTATTTTAAATCCAGATACCGCCGTTGCAGAAGATGTATTTACCAAGGCCCTCCAATATGCATATTCTTTAAAAGATCTGGGCGCTTTGGGTTGCTATCTTATGGATGGCACAGGGTGTTTTTTACCAGAGAGCAAAAGAAATCTTCCAACACCACTTGTTTCTGCATTAAAGCTTCTGGGCTTTTCCAAAAAATATTATGCAGATGCAGTTTCCAGAAATGAAAAAGGGAGCGTTGCTGTTTTAGTAGGTGCTTTTATGCTTTTAAAACGCTCTGTATACAACAAAGTTAATGGTTTTGATCAGGATTATTTCATGTATGGTGAAGATATAGATCTGTCCTACAAACTAGAAAAAGCAGGTTTTAAAAATTATTATTTAGGAACAGCCGTCACCCTTCATTATAAAGGAGAAAGTACCACAAAAAATAAAATTTATTTACAGCGGTTTTATGGCGCTATGACTATTTTTTACAAAAAACATTTTACTACCAATTTGTTGATTGACGGTGCTATTAGGTGTATGGTTTGGTTACAAACCAATATTTTTTCATCATCACTCGCCCAAAGCCCAAAGATTCAAAACTGCAAGGCTGGTTTTGTTATGACAGAAGACCTTGCGCTGTTTTCTAAAATTTCAGCAGTTATTGACGTGCCCTTAAAAGCTAGCTCTAAAAGTATATTTCAGGACACATTGCATCGCAATACATTATTTGTTTTTGATACGGCATATATGTCTTATGATCAAATATTTACTGTCATGAGGCAGTTGCAAGGTCGTGGTAATCATTTTAGAATACGTCCACAAAACTGTAATTTTATTCTTGGTAGTGACCTAAGTGACCAAAAGGGAAGTGTACTTGTTTTTTAGAAAAAAGCAAATCAGTTCTTGTAAATTTTCTTAATTTCGCAGCATAACGTAAAACGCTATTTCATTATACCACTATGGCTAAATTTGAACTAAAACTTCCTAAAATGGGCGAGAGTGTTGCCGAGGCTACGGTAACCAACTGGTTAAAAAACATAGGTGATACCATTGAGGCAGATGAGCCTGTGCTAGAAATTGCCACAGATAAAGTAGACAGTGAAGTTCCTAGCGAGGTTGATGGTGTGCTGGTAGAAATCTTGTTTAACACAGATGATGTTGTTCAAGTAGGCCAAACAATGGCAATCATTGAAACTAGCAGTGATGCTACTGATATTGACACCCCTGAAATTACTCCACAAGATACAGAGAGTATAGAGCAAGTAACCGCTACTGTTACTGCTGCAAAACAAACTGTTGCAACCCCAGTTGTAGTATCTAGCACCCAAGGCAGATTTTACTCTCCACTGGTCAAAAAAATGGCCCAAAAAGAAAATATTTTACAAGCAGAACTAGATGCTATTCCAGGAACTGGAAAGGATGGCCGTGTCTCCAAAAATGACATGCTAGACTACATAAAAAATAGAGGTATTACCCCTGAGGTTCCAAAATCAGTTACTGCATCAACAAATGCGGCACCTGTTTCTGTTAATGGAGCAGATGAAATTATAGAAATGACACGTATGGGTAAATTAATTGCACACCACATGGTAGCAAGTGTGCAGACAAGTGCTCATGTTCAGTCATTTATTGAAGCAGATGTGACCAACATCTGGAATTGGCGCAAAAAGGTTAAGGCTTCTTTTATGAATCGTGAGGGAGAGAATTTAACATTCACCCCCATATTCATGGAGGCTGTTGCAAAAGCTTTAAAAGATTTCCCGATGATGAATATAGCCTTAGACGGTGATAATATCATTAAACGAAAAAACATTAACCTCGGGATGGCGGCAGCGTTACCTGGCGGAAATTTAATTGTTCCTGTAATAAAAAATGCAGACCAGCTTAACCTTGTTGGCATGACAAAGGCAGTAAATGATCTGGCAGCTCGTGCAAGAGATAATAAATTAAAACCAGACGATATTCAAGGAGGAACCTACACGGTAACTAATGTAGGTACTTTTGGTAGTATTATGGGAACTCCAATTATCAACCAACCACAAGTTGGGATATTAGCCCTGGGAGCCATACGTAAAGTTCCTGCTGTGATAGAAACACCAGATGGAGACTTTATAGGTATTCGCTATAAGATGTTCTTAAGCCATAGTTATGACCACAGAGTTGTAAATGGAGCTTTAGGAGGTCAATTTGTGAAAGCAGTGGCAGACTATCTTGAGGCATGGGATGTGAATAAAGAAATATAAAACCCCATTTAAAATAATAAAAAAACTGCCTTGTAAGGCAGTTTTTTTATTGGTATGAAGTCTAGTTACAGTTTATCTGCAGTGATTCGTTGTTCTCTATTTGCTATTTCCCAAGCGGTGTGAAAAATAAGTTTTGTTCTTTTTTCCATTAACTCATACGCTATTTTATCTGGTGTGTCAGAGATTTTATGATAATCTTCATGTACTCCATTGAAGTAAAAAATAACTGGGATATTATTTTTAGCAAAGTTATAATGATCACTTCTGTAGTAAAAACGGTTAGGATCGTCTAAATCATTATAAGTGTAATCTATTTCCAAATCACTGTATTTTTTTGCGATTTGGGCAGACACATCATGCAGCTCTTGGCTTAATCTGTCACTACCAATAAGATAAATATAATTTGGGGTATCTACTTTGTCTGGTGCTATGCGGCCAATCATATCTGTGTTTAAATTACAAACAGTATTGGCTAGGGGAAATATTGGATTCTCCGTGTAATATCTAGAGCCGTACAATCCAATTTCTTCTCCTGTAACATGTAAAAATAAAATAGACCTCTTAGGACCATTTCCGTCCTTTACAGCTCTTTGGAAGGCCTCTGCCATTTCTAACATAGCTATGGTCCCGCTACCATCATCATCTGCACCATTGAAAACATTACCTTTTTCATCTACCCCTACATGATCTAGGTGGGCGGAGAGGACAATAATCTCCTCTGGAAATTCGCTTCCCTGAATAAAGGCAACTACATTTTCAGAATCAGAGGGTTCTTTTAATCTTGTTAGGTACTCTGCCGGTACTCTTTGAAAATAAGTATCGTCTTCCAATGCAGATTCAATACCCTGAGCTATGTAATAGTCTCTTAAGTAATTTACTGCTAATTTTTGACCCTTTGAACCTGTCATTCTTCCTCTCATGTCATCTCCTGCATAGATGTATAACATTTCTTTTAATTCTTTTGAAGTAATAGTTGCTGCGTACTCCTCTACTGTATTTAGTTTTTCTTGCTTTGCATTTTGAGCAACCGAACTCACCACGGTTGAAAAAACAAGCATGGCCATAAAATAATATTTCATATAGGTATAGGTTAATTTTGAATTATACTGCAAAATATTGATTTTTTGAGACCTATGCTATTGAGTTCTCTTAAAATTTTACTTATCAGTGATACCTGATTTTAATTTAAGATTTCCAAACAATTATTATCTTTGTATTTAAACCACTTGCATGCACATTGAACAATTATATACAGGATGTTTATCTCAAGGCGCCTATTACATAGAGAGTAATGGAGAGGCTGTAGTTATTGATCCTTTAAGAGAAACCGAGCCTTACTTGCAAAGAGCAAAACGCGACAAGGCCACCATTACCTATATTTTTGAAACGCATTTTCATGCAGATTTTGTGAGTGGTCACCTTACACTTGCAAAACAAACAGGAGCAACCATTGTATTTGGCCCTAATGCAACTACTACTTTTGATGCCCATGTAGCCAAAGACAATGAGGTTTTTAGGGTAGGTGACATTACCATTACAGTTTTGCACACTCCAGGGCATACCATGGAGAGTACTACCTATTTATTGTGTGATGCCTCTGGAAAACAACATGCTATATTTACAGGAGACACCCTTTTTCTAGGGGATGTAGGAAGACCAGATTTAGCTCAAAAATCTGCAGATATTACTCAAGAGCAGCTTGCAGGTATTTTATTTGATAGTTTGAGAACTAAAATTATGCCCCTGCCTGATGATGTAATTGTATATCCAGCTCATGGTGCCGGTTCTGCTTGTGGGAAAAATATGATGAGTCAAACAGTAGACACTCTTGGGAATCAAAAACAGATGAATTACGCCTTGCGTGCAGATATGACAAAAGCAGAATTCATTAAAGAAGTTACAGACGGTCTTCTGGCACCACCAGCTTACTTCCCTTTAAATGTAAAAATGAACAAACAAGGCTATGAACATCTTGACACCATTATAGAAAGAGCCAGTTTACCTCTGTCTGCTCAAGATTTTGAGGCTTTAGCCAACAAAACTGGAGCAATTATATTGGATGTTAGAGACCAACTTGAGTTTATGAAAGGCCATATTCCTAATGCTATTTTTATAGGTATTGATGGTGGATTTGCTCCTTGGGTTGGCGCCCTTATTAAAGACGTAAAACAACCCATTTTATTGGTTACTCCTCCAAATAGGGAGTCTGAGGTTATCATGCGCTTATCCCGTGTTGGTTTTGATAATACCCTCGGATTTTTAGAGGGTGGTCTTGCCGCATGGCAGAGTGCAGGAAAACAAATTGATACCATGCAAACTGTTTCTGCGAAAATCTTAAAAGACGCCTTAGATAAAGATATGCCTGTTTTTGATGTAAGAAAGCAAGGAGAGTATTCCTCATCTCATATTGAAAAGGCCAGACACACCCCTCTTGATTTTATAAATGATTATTTGGATTTATTTCCAAAATCATCACCCTTTTACGTTCACTGTGCGGGAGGATACCGATCTGTCATTGCTGCTTCTATTTTAAAGAGTAGAGGGATTCATGGAGGTATAAACGTAACTGGTGGTTTTACCTCTATTAAACAGACTGCAATACCCTTGGTGTAATTATTTCAATCATAGGGATACATAAACAGCTATAATTCTAAGTATTTAAAGGGTATATTTGCCCTTGTACTGATAAAACTATTACATGCAATTTTTAATTTTCGCACTTGTTTATCCTCTTATTTGGTTTTTATCTAAACTTCCCTTTAGAGTGCTGTATGTAATTAGTGATTTGGTGTTTTTTATCCTGTATTATATTGTTGGGTATCGCAAAGATGTGGTTCGTTTTAATTTAAAAACCGCGTTTCCTAACATGGATGAGGTAACTTTAAAGAAAACTGAAAAACGTTTTTATCATCATTTTTGTGATTTGTTTATTGAGGTAATCAAAACCCTTAGTATTTCAGAGCAAACCCTCAGGGATCGTTATTTGTTTACAAATATTGAAGTATTACAAAAATATATAGACAAGGGCCAGCCTGTTTTAGTAACCATGGGTCATTATGCGAGCTATGAGTGGATTTTTGCATTAGCCACCATTATCAAAGATCCCGGTTTTGCTATTTACAAAAAGATAAAGAATCCATATTTTGATAAAATGATTCGTGATATACGCAGTAAATGGAATTCAACCCTTGTGCCTAACAAAGTAGCTCGAGAAAAAATCAAAGAAGTGTTGCAGACCCATGAGGGCTTTACAATGTTTGGTTTTATTATGGATCAATCTCCATCAAATCCAAAAAGAAAGCATTTTTCAAATTTTTTAGGCGTTTCCACTCCTTTTTTTACAGGGGTAGAGAAGTTGTCAAAACAGTATGATTTACCTGTATTATTTTTAGGCACAACTAGAGTAAAAAGAGGGTACTATAGCTCCACTTTTAGTGTTTTAGCAGATAGCCCAAAACAACATCCAGATTTTGCTATTACAGATGCTTACGCTTCAATTTTAACAAAATTAATACACCAGGACCCATCCTATTACTTTTGGACACATAAACGCTTTAAGTTTTTGAAATAACACCAAAAGCTCTGATAACTAACCTTACATAGTACTTTAAAACAATACACATGAGCTCAGAAATACTTGATAAATTAAAATGGCGCTATGCGTGTAAAAAATTTGACACCACAAAAAAACTTACTCAGGAAAAACTTACGATTCTTAAAAATGCTTTTAATCTAACGGCAACATCCTATGGATTACAACCCTTAAAAATGCTTGTAATTTCCAATCAAAAAATTAAGCAAGATTTAGTTTCTTTGACCATGAACCAACAACAAGTTGCAGACTGTTCTCAGGTGTTGGTATTGTGCACAGAGACTAAAATTTCTTCAACTTATATCAAAGAATATTTTGATACTGTAGTGTCTTTACGTGAAACACCTAGAGAAATAGTGCAGCCGTTTGAAGATTTTCTTACCAAAGATTTTTCTCAAAAAGATCCTTCGCAGATCAACACTTGGATGGCAAAACAAGCCTATCTAGCTCTTGGTAATTTACTTACTGTTTGCGCCCTAGAGGATATTGACGCTTGCCCAATAGAGGGATTTGAACCTCAAAAGTATGACTCTTTTCTAGACCTTACAGATAAAGGCTTGCAGTCTGTCTTGGTGCTTGCAGTTGGCTATCGTGCTGCTGATGATGTGTTTTCAAGCATGGCCAAAGTACGCCGGGGTACAGAAAAAGTGATTATTGAGTTGTAGGATTATATTTTAGCTTGATAGGTATACAAATCGTAATACCTTCCTTGCTTTTCTACTAAGGTGGTGTGGTCTCCCTGCTCTAAAATTTCACCGTTTTCTATTACCAGAATTTGATCTGCACGTTTAATGGTACTGAGTCTATGGGCTATGACTATAGTTGTTCTGTTTTTTGTAAGTGTTTCTAATGATTTTTGAATCAAAGATTCACTCTCTGTGTCTAGATTTGAAGTAGCTTCATCCAAAATAATAATTTTTGGATCTGCAAGTATTGCCCTTGCAATTGCAATGCGTTGCCTTTGTCCTCCAGATAGTTTTACACCACGTTCTCCAATTAGTGTATCTAGGCCCTTCTCAAATCGGTCCGTGAATTCATCAACATAACCCGCCTTTACAGCGGTTAGTAATTGTGTTTGTGTTGCCTTTGGTCTGGAGAATAAAATATTCTCACGGATGGTTCCTTCAAATAAAAATTCATCTTGCAATACAACACCAAGATGCTTACGATAGCTACTTAGTTTTACATTTGCCAGATCTACACCATCCATGGTAACACTTCCAGTTTGTGGTGTTAGAAAAGTAGCGCACAATCCAGCAATGGTAGACTTACCAGAGCCAGAGCTTCCTACAAGGGCTATTACATCTCCTTCTTTTACCTTTAGATTGATATTATGTAGAACATTTTTACCATCATCATAGGCAAAACTAACATCATTAAACTCAAGTTTTCCTTGTATATCATCCAAAACAATACTTCTGTTTTCTAGATCATCCTCTCCGGTGAGATTCATTAGTTCTTGTGTTCTGTCTAATCCAGCTAGTGCCTCTGTAAGTTGGCTTCCAATGTTGCTCATTTGCACAATAGGTGCAATCATAAAACCAAGTAGGAGGGTGAATAGTAAAAAATCTCCCACTGTCATAGTATCCTGTATCATGTAGTAGCCTCCAATACCCATAATGCCCACTGAGGCAAGACCCAATAAAAAAGTTGACGAGCTGGTCATAATTGCCGTTGCTGTTAGACTCTTTTTAACGTTCTGAAACAATTGATCTACTCCTTTTTCAAAAACTTTATTTTCTTGCTTTTCTGCATTAAACCCTTTAATAACTCTAACCCCAGAGAGTGTTTCTGTAAGTCTTCCTTTTACCTGAGCGTTTATTTTTCCACGAACTCTAAATATGGGTCTAATGTATTTAAAAGCCTTTAGAGCAACTACCCCAAAAATAGCTACCGGAAGAAAAACAAAGAGGGTCATCCATGCATTAATTTTAATGAGTAATACCACAGATATAATTGCAGTAATACTACCTCCAACGAGCTGTACAAGTCCTGTACCGATGAGGTTGCGTACTCCCTCCACATCACTCATAATTCTTGAAACCAAGGCACCAGATTTATTGTTGTCAAAAAAACTAATAGGTAAGGAAAGTATTTTTTTTTGAACCTGTGCTCGTAATTCACTAATGAGGTATTGTGCCTGTACACTTAATATACGGGTTAATAAAAAAGAGGTTACTGCTTGAACTAAAAGCGCTACACCAACCATCCAAAGCATACTGTATAATCCTTGGATATCTTTGTTGGGTATGATGCTATCTAAAAGCTCTTTAGATTTTAACGGGAGTACAAATCCTGCCAGACGCCCAATAATAATAAGTAAAAGACCAATAAAAACTAAATTTCTGCGTGGCCAAATTATAGTTTTAAAAGCAGAGACTATTGTTACTTTATTTTTTTTGTTTGGATCTGTGCTCTTACTATTTGGGCTTTGTTTCATGTGGCTTAAGTATGCTTTTAGTTAAGATGTAGGACACTAAGTAATAGATGTAAGGAAGACAACATGACACGTTTTAATACCCTACATAATCTGTAATTTCTAGACCATATCCAATCATACCTACTCTTTTTTCTTGTTTGGTATTAGACATTAATCTTATTTTTTGAATTCCTAAATCATGCAGGATTTGGGCTCCGATTCCAAAATCTCTAGCATCCATCTTTATGTTTGGTGCTTTTGTGATTTCATTATCTTTTTGCACCTGTTTTAGTGTTTTAAGTCTATTGATAAGATTAAAAGATTGGCTTTGTTGATTGATAAAAACCATAGCACCTTTACCTTGCTTTTCCAGAACTTTAAACATGTCATCAAGTTTCTTGTCTACACTGCTTGTTAATGTGCCTAGAATGTCGTTGTTAACCAGGGTAGAGTTCATGCGCACCAAAACAGGCTCATTGGTTTTCCAATCACCTCTTGTAAGGGCAATGTGTATTTGATCATTAGTGGTTTGTTTGTAGGCGCGTAAACGATAGGGACCAAAGTTGGTGTTGATGGTAAAATCCTCCTCTTTTTCTATCAAAGAATCATGCTCCATTCTGTAGGCAACCAAATCTTCAATGGAAACTAACTTTAAATCAAACTTTCTAGCAACTTTAGCAAGTTCTGGGAGTCTGGCCATGGTTCCATCCTCGTTCATTATCTCTACAATGGCACCAGCAGGTTTGAGCCCTGCCAATCTTGCAAAGTCTATGGCTGCTTCTGTGTGTCCAGTTCTGCGCAACACACCACCCTCTTTTGCTTTGAGCGGAAAAATGTGTCCTGGTCTACTCAAATCAAAGGGTTTTATAGAGGGGTCTACCAATGATTGTACTGTTTTTGCTCTATCGCTGGCAGAAATACCTGTTGTCACCCCATGACCTTTTAGGTCTATAGAGATGGTAAAGGCAGTTTCCATAGGGTCTGTGTTGTTGCCAACCATCATCTCAAGTTGTAACTCCTTACAACGGCTTTCTGTGATGGGTGTACATATTAAACCACGACCGTGGGTTGCCATAAAATTTATGATCTCTGGAGTTATGTTTTCTGCGGCAGCTACAAAATCACCTTCATTTTCACGATCCTGATCATCAACTACAATAATTACTTTCCCTTGTTTGATGTCAGCAATGGCCTCTTCAATAGAGTTTAATTGTATTTTGAGTCCTTCTTTTGTAGTTGTCATAAAACTTTATTTTCTGTGTAAAGATACACAATACTCAGGTTATCAAATACTATAAATCATTGATCAATTGTGTATTTTAACTCAAAAATAACGTAAAAGCAAGCCAACAACACCATTACTTTATAACCAAGATATTAAATGTAATAACTAACAATTTATACCCTTGGTTTCTTAATAACTTTTTGGTTCCCTTTTTATGAAAATGTTTACTTTTGAAATCCTATTAAATTATCAGAAAAAAAGAGCCATGAGCGATACTATAGAAAGAATTAAGTGTTTGATAATTGGAAGTGGTCCTGCGGGATATACCGCTGCAATTTACGCTGCGCGAGCAGATTTAAGCCCTGTGATGTACACAGGTATGGAGCCCGGTGGGCAATTAACTACCACAACAGAGGTTGATAACTTTCCTGGATACCCAGAAGGAATTGACGGCCCTACCATGATGGTGCAATTACAACAACAAGCAGAACGTTTCGGTACACAAGTGAGAATAGGCATGATTACTGCCGTCGAGTTTAGTACACAAAAGGGGGGTATTCACAAAGCAACCGTTGATGGAACAACTCAAATAGAAGCAGAATCTGTGGTAATTTCTACGGGTGCAACTGCAAAATATTTAGGAATACCAAGTGAGCAAAAATTACGTGGTGGAGGGGTCTCTGCCTGCGCTGTTTGTGATGGTTTCTTTTACAAAGGTCAAGATGTTGCCATTGTTGGCGCCGGAGATACTGCAGCAGAGGAAGCAACCTACTTAGCCAACATATGTAATAAAGTTACAATGTTGGTCCGTAAAGATTATATGAGAGCAAGTAAAGCCATGCAGCATAGAGTAACCTCTACACCAAATATAGATTTGCGTTACAATACAGAAGTAGATGAGGTGTTGGGAGACATGGTTGTTGAAGGGTTACGAATGAAAAACAATGTAACTGGTCAAACAGAAGATATTTCAATTACGGGACTTTTTATTGCCATTGGTCATAAGCCTAATACAGATATCTTTAAAGGTCAATTGGACATGGATGACACAGGTTATTTAATCACAGAAGGAAAATCTACCAAAACCAATCTACCAGGAGTTTTTGCCAGTGGAGATGTGCAAGATAAAGAATACCGACAGGCAGTAACAGCTGCCGGTACGGGTTGTATGGCCGCCTTAGACGCAGAGCGTTATTTGGCTACTTTAGAGACTGCTGTAGAGGTTTAAACTTTTTAATATATTTAGGCCCGCACTACTATTTTGCGGGCTCTTTTTATTGTAGGGTATACACAACATCTATCTAGCTTTTCTATTTGACTTTCTTAAATTATCTTCGTTAAAAAATCACGGCACATGAAAGCAACTCCCAGGGCGATTAATAGTTATATCTTTTTTAAATTACCTTCTTGCTATTTTACTGGAGTTCGTGTCAAGAGTATTGATAACACCAGTTGTACAACCTCTGTAAGGCATAGATGGATCAATCAAAATCCATTTAAATCTATGTTTTGGGCCGTACAAGGTATGGCTGCAGAACTAGCAACAGGCGCCATAGTGATGGCAGGCATTGCTCAAAGCGGCGCTAAAATATCCATGCTCGTTGCCACTAATAATGCACGCTTTGATAAAAAGGCTACCGGAAGAATTACGTTTTGTTGTGAAGATGGGCTTTTAATTAAAGACACTATCGCAAAAGCTATACAAACCAAAGAGGGTCAGAGTTGCTGGACCAAAGCCATCGGTAAAGATTGTCATGGTAATGTGGTGTCTGAATTTAATTTTCAATGGACACTAAAGCTGCGAGCCTAGTTACTTTTTACTTTCATTTTTGACAAATTAGTCCTTTTTTTAAGATATTTTTCTTATATTTAATGTCTAACTAAAACCAACTTGCCATAGGATAAAAGACTACTTAACCATTTTATAATTATTCCATATGTCTAGAGCAATGTTTGAATACACCAAAGCAGTTTTATCTAAAGTAAGCTTTGATGTACGGCTTTTTAGCAAGGAGCTTAAAAAAGCAATTACAAGATTACTACCCCATGAAATTGATGAGTTAGCGATTTGGGTAGATTCTTTAATAAAGCAACAACCCCAACTCATTCCATGTTTAAAACTATTAAACAAATAAATAAAAAAGCACTCTACAGGAGTGCTTTTTTATGGCTTGTATCTACAGTTATTTTAAAGGGCTTATAATTTTCACATCATTAAAGCGTATGGCACCTCTAATTACACCAGCAATCACATCATAAAGGGCATCTATGATTTGCATTTTTAATTCACTTTTATTGTAAATAAGGCTTACTTCTCTAGCCGGTGGTGGGTCTATGAAATACCGTAACTTTTTAGTTTGTTTTTCAGAAAGGTCAAGGGTATGAAGGTAGGGGAGAAGTGTCATCCCTAATCCCTCGTTAGATAATTTTATTAGCGTTTCAAAACTTCCACTTTGCAATTGAAAATTACTGTCTAGTTGCCCCTGTTGTGACTTACAAAGATGAATCACACTGTCTTTAAAACAGTGGCCGTCTTCCAGTAATAACAAATCATCTAGGGATAAATCATCACTACTAATTTTCTTTTTTTTAGAAAGGGTGTGTCCCTCTGGAACAAAAGCCACAAAAGGTTCATAATACAAAACACGTTCTTTAATATTATGCTCAAGTAACGGGGTTGCTGCAATTGCAGCATCAAGATGGCCATCACGAAGTTTTGTGATAATATCATCTGTGGTGAGTTCCTCTACCTTGAGTTGTACCTTAGGGTATTTTTTTGTGAAGTTTAGAAGAAACATAGGCAATAGTGTAGGCATTACTGTAGGAATGATACCTATTTTAAACACTCCACCAATAAAGCCTTTTTCTTGATCTACTACATCTTGCATGCGCTCACTTTCATTTACAATATTTCTAGCTTGACTCACGATTTTTTTTCCAACTGGGGTAAGCTCAATTGGTTTTTTACTGCGATCAAAGATTAAAATTTCAAGCTCTTCTTCAAGCTTTTGAATTTGCATGCTTAGGGTAGGTTGTGTGACAAAGGTTTTTTGAGCAGCTTTTGTGAAATTTTTATTTTCTGCTACTGCCAACACATATTTTAATTGGGTAATGGTCATGAATTATTTTTTACCCAAAGATAAGAAAAACTGATAGGTTTTTGTGTGCAGCAAGTTTTTGACTATTGTTGCTTGCGTTCTATTTAAGAATAAAACAAGAGATACTCCCAATAAAGTAGCCGTTTTTTAGTTTATTTGTAGAAGCAATAATGCTATTCTTAAAAATAACAGTATGAATTTTTTATATTTTGATCCAGGGCTAGGAGCTATGATAGTTCAAGCCGTTGTGGCTGCAGCTGCAGGTGTGTTATTGTTCTCTAAAGGTGTGATGTATAAAATTAAAGGCTTTCTTGGTATACTTAAAGAAGAGGATGATGCCTATGACTCTATTGACATTGATGAGAAAGAAGATACAGATGATACAAAATAACACTCGCCCTCACCAAGCTTCTTTTAGAGACCCTTCTGGGTATATGTTTTATGACGCAGATGTCTTAAGGCGTGCCATTAATCCTATATATTTCAAACAATACAACGCCCTAAAAGACGGTGGTTTTTTAAAGACTTTAATTAATAACAAGCTCTTAGTGCCTCATAGTGAAACCTCAGTTTCACAAGACCAGATCGTTATTACTCCAGAGCCTATTGCTTTTATTACCAATCCATATGAGTGGAGTTTTGAGCAGTATAAACATGCCGCACTGCATACTTTAAAGGTGCACAAATATGCACTTTCAAAAGGCTTTATTTTAAAAGATGCCTCAGCCTACAATGTTACCTTTGACAATGGTAGTCCTATTTTTATAGATACGCTATCCTTTGATTTTTACCAAAAGGATACGCCTTGGAGAGCCTATAAGCAGTTTATTACTCATTTTTTTGGACCACTAGTGTTGGCCTCTTACCATGGCACAGAGATTTTTAAAATGATGCAAACTCATATAGATGGGATACCTGTAAAATTAATAGCATCCTTACTGCCAGGAAAAAGCAAATTAAGCTCAACGATATATACCAACATACATCTGCTTGCCAAAATGGAACGATCTCACAGTGAAGATTACAAAGCAGAGACCAAAATTGCAAAACTTTCTTTAAAGGCCCAAAATAACATTATAGACAATCTTTTTAATTTTATTAAAAAGCTCTCCATTAAACAAGAAACAGAATGGGGAAATTATTATGATAAGACAAACTATAATGATGCCGCATTTCAAGGCAAAAAAACATTAATAGAAGATTGGGTAACTGCTTTAACCCCTCAAAGACTTATTGATATTGGAGGCAATGACGGAACTTTTGCTCGTACTGTGGTAACCAAAGTACCTCATGTAATTGTTACAGATATTGACAGCAATGCAGTAGGCTATAATTACCGGCAAATACAACAAAATAAAGAGACAAACATGTTGGCTTTTGTGTGTGATGTCCTGCAACCTGCCCCTGGTATTGGTTTAAACAACTCAGAGCGAAATTCTTTAGTAGAGCGGTTACAAGCCTACAGCCCAGATGTTACTATGGCGCTGGCTCTTATACATCATATAACCCTAAGTGGAAATGTTCCTTTTGAAAGATCTGCTCAATTTTTTGCTGCTTTTTCAAAACATCTAATTTTAGAATTTCCTACCAGAGAAGATTCTTGGGTAAGCTCGCTACTGGTTAGAAAGCGAGAATTTATCAACCATTTTGATTTTTATAATCAAGAGGCTTTTGAGCTTGGATACTCTCAATATTTTGATATCCAGAAAAAAGAAACTGTCCCTGGAACCAAAAGAGTTTTATATTTATTAAAAAACAGAGCATAGATGTCTGCAAAGAACACTAAGTCTTTTATTGCTTCTTTTTTAAAGCCTAGTAATGACTCTGTTATACTTGCTGCTATTGCAGCAGGGCTTTATCCAATTCTATTTTATTACAGTAATAATTTTAAGTTAGTCAATACTTGGCAGCATTTATTGTTTTTTATGGCAAGCTTTATAGGGCTACCTGCAGTGCTTTTTTTTATAATTAAAAAACTATTTTCAAAGGTGCGCGTTTTAAAAAAGTGGCAGCAGTATGTACTTCCTTTTTTAGGGGTATTTACTTTTTTATTTTTAATGAAAATATGTTTGTATGCGGGTGTACAAAAAAAGATGATACTTGGTATTGTTTTAATAGCGGCCATATTAGCTTTTTTATTGTGGAAACAGTATAAGAAAATAATTGTTTTGCAATTGCTTTTGGCAATCATGGGAATAATTACACTCGTTCCTGTTTTAAGTAATCAACTAATGTATGATAGTTCTTGGACCTTGCAGCCAGATGCAATACAACAGGCACGTTTTGTTAAAAAGCCTAATGTGTATTTTATTCAGCCAGATGGCTATGTAAATTTCTCTGAGATTGATAAAGGGTATTATAAGATAGATAACAAAGTGTTTAAAAAATATTTAGATTCAAATAATTTTAAAACCTATCCAAATTTTAGGAGTAATTACGCTTCTACATTAACATCAAACAGTGCCACTTTTATGATGAAGCATCATTATTATGGAAGTGGAAGTGATATTACAGAAAACACCAATGCCAGAGATATGATTATCTCAGACAATACGGTATTAAACATATTTAAAAATAACGGATATAAAAGTTATTTTTTGGCAGAGATGCCCTATATGCTTCTCAATAAACCGACCTTGGGGTATGATGTTTGTAATTTTAAATCTAGTGATGTGGGCTATATAGGAACAGGATTAGGTACCTATTACGATATACTTACCCCTCTAAAAGCCTATACAAAAGAAGCAATATCCCAACCTAAGTTTTTCTTCATTGAAATTTTTAATCCAGGACATGTGCACGGTAGAGAGCAGCAATCTTTGGGTGTAGAGGGAGAGAGGGCTCTTTGGCAACAGACTCTGGCCAAGGCCAATAAAACACTTGTCCAAACCCTGGATATTATTAAACAAAATGATCCAGAGGCCCTAATTGTTATTATGGCAGATCATGGAGGCTTTGTAGGTATGGAGTACACCCTACAAACCTATACCAAAACTCAAGACAGAGATTTAATTTATTCTATCTTTAGTAGCAATCTTTCTATTCATTGGCCACAGGGTGATATACCCCCGTATGATATAAATTTTAAAAGTGCTGTAAACGTTTTCAGGATTTTGGTATCTTACCTAACACAAGACACATCATATCTTGAACATCTTCAAGATGATAGTAGCTATGTCATTTTAAACAAAGAGGCCCCAGAAGGGGTTTATAAATACATAGATACAGAAGGCACTATCGTTTTTGAGCCCGTTGTAAAGTAATACTGCCCCTAGGGGTAGCATATAGATAACTCTATTTTTATGTCAAATTATCGCGTAGAAAAATACACACCAAAACACCATCTAGCATGGGATACTTTTATTGCCGGAGCCAAAAATGCTACGTTTTTGTTTGCCCGTGATTTTATGGAGTACCACAGCGATAGATTTACAGACTATTCATTGCTAGTGTATAAAGATGAGCAGTTATATGCTGTTTTACCTGCAAATATTATTGGTAATAAACTATACTCTCACAAGGGGCTCACCTATGGAAGCTTCGTTTTGAGTGAAAAGGCTAAACTCTTGTATACCTTTGAGGCTTTTAAAGCGCTTCTTACATTTTTACATCACCAATCTATTTCTACAGTAGAGCTGCGTAACATACCAACATTTTACAATACAATGCCCTCCGATGAGCTGTCTTACTTTTTATTCAAGGCACATGCAACTCTTATTAAAAGAGATGCTTTAATGGTAATAGATACAACCCATAAAATAAAATTTCAGAAAAATAGGAGAGAGGGTATTAATAAAGCTAAGCGAAGTGGCCTCACGATAGCTGTAGATGATAACTTTGAAGGATTTTGGAATGAGATACTAATTCCAAATCTTCAAAAAAAACACGGCATAGCTCCCGTACATAGCCTGGAAGAAATACAAACACTGGCTGCAAAGTTTCCAGATAATATCAAACAAGTAAATGTGTATAAGGACAATGTTCTTGTAGCAGGAACCACCGTGTTTTTGACCAAAACTACGATACATCCACAATATGTTTCTGGCAATAGTGATAAGAATGCTCATGGATCATTAGATTTAGCTTACGATTATATCATCAATCATTTTGACGACTCTAAACGCTATTTTGATTTTAATATCTCTAGCGAGCAAAACGGGGAAGCTTTAAATAGCGGGCTTATTTTCTGGAAAGAGAGTTGCGGAGCACGCACCTATGTAGCAGATAACTATCTTATAGATACAGCTTGCTATAAAACCTTAGATTTGCATATACTATGATTCCATTTATAGACATACAAGCAATTAACAAACGGTTTGAAAAATCATTTAAAAATCAGTTTCAAGATTTTTTAGATAGCGGTTACTACGTTTTAGGCAATCAAGTGAGTGCCTTTGAGAGCAGGTTTGCAGACTATTGTGAAACACAATACTGTGTTGGAGTGGGTAACGGTTTGGATGCATTACGTCTTATTTTGGAAGGGTATAAGGTTCTGGGTAAAATAAAACTCGCTGATGAGGTTATCGTGGCCTCTAATACATATATAGCAACAATTATAGCCATAAAGCAAGCGGGTTTAAAACCAGTGCTAGTTGAGGTTGAAAACCAAACATTTAATTTTGATATTTCTGCATTAAAACAAGCAGTTTCATCCTCTACAAAGGCTATTATGCCTGTGCACCTGTATGGACAAATTGCACCTATGGAAGCCATTTACAGCATTAGTAACACTCATGATTTATTAATAATTGAAGACGCAGCACAGGCCCATGGTGCTATTGATTGTAGTGGCAAACGCGCAGGAAATTTAGGGCATGCTGCTGGGTTTAGTTTTTATCCAACCAAAAACCTAGGAGCTCTGGGTGATGCCGGGGCTGTTACCACTAATGATGCTAGTTTGGCTACTGCTATAAAAAAACTTCGTAATTACGGATCTTCATCAAAATATGTTAATGAACTTCTTGGAGTAAACTCTAGATTAGATGAAATACAGGCTAGTTTTTTATCTGTAAAACTACCTTTTTTAGATCAAGATAATCAAACTAGAAGAGATATCGCAACGGCCTACTTAAAGGGAATTACCAATCCAAAAATCACCCTACCTGCCTATGAGGGATTAAAAAGCCATGTGTTTCATTTGTTTGTGGTTCAGGTAGATGACAGAAATCATTTTCAAGACTATCTTAAAGGTAAAGACATAGGCACTTTAATTCATTACCCAATACCGCCACATCAGCAAAAAGCCCTACAAGAACTTGAGGGTTTACATTTTGGAGTTTCACAGACACTTCATCAACAAGTGATTAGTTTGCCCATGAGCCCAGTGATGACTCAAGCACAAATTAAAAAAGTAATTAACGCTGTAAACGCCTATTAATTGAAAATCCCAGACTTTATTAAAAGCAATTTGCTGTTAAAGATGACCTCTTTAAATGCCATAGTGGTATCTATTAGGTTGTTAGTTTCTGCTGTAGTACAGCGCTTACTTTTTGATTTAGTAGGCGCAGAAGGGCTTTTTAAAATAGGACAGTTAAGAAGTCTTACTCAACTGCTTACTTCTCTCACCTCTTTGGGGGTGTTTAATGGGGTTGTTAAATACTTGTCTGAGTATAAGGATGATAAGCCCAAATTGCAACAACTTTTTTCTACCGCTTTTGTATTTATGGTGGTGGGTACACTACTGTCTAGTGTGGTGCTTTTTGTCTTTGCAAGCCCTATAAGTGACTATCTGTTTACAGATAGTGTAGACTATAGTTTTGTGATACGGTTTGTAGCGATAGTGGCTCCTAGTATTGCTGTACAGCGTGTTTTTAGCGGTGTTGTAAATGGCTTATCTGAATATAAAAAGTTTGCTAAAATAGAGCTCATTAGCTATCTACTTAGTATCGCTCTTTTGTTAGTGTGTCTTTACCATTATAGCCTATCTGGAGTATTACTTGCTATTGCACTAGCACCTGCAATACAAGTGGCCGTAGTTGTGGTTATTTTTTATAAGCTGCTAAACCAGTATGTACAGTTTTCTAAATTAAAATTTCAAACTCCATTTTTAAAAAATTTATTGGCTTTCACTCTGATGTCTTTTGTGGCAACTATTTTGTTGCATTTTGTGGAGATTGATATTCGATCTATGCTTGCAGAAAAAATGTCTGAGAGAGATGCCGGAGTTTGGACAAACATTAGCTTTATTTCAAGAAATTACATGGTCTTTTCTGGATCTTTATTCACCTTGTATGTCTTGCCTAAATTTGCAGGAATTTACTCAGGTAAGGCTTTTAAAAATGAGGTGTACAGTATATACAAAACCCTATTGCCTATTTTTGGTCTTGGGATGTTGCTTGTTTTTTTTGGTAAATCTATAATTATCCAACTCTTGTACCCTGGGTTAGATGAAATGTTACCTTTATTTAAATGGCAACTACTTGGAGACTTTATTAGACTAGCTTCTTTGGTTTTGGCGCATCAGTTTTTGGCTAAAAAGATGGTACGCAACTTTATTTTCTCTGAGCTATTGTCTTTAGGGCTATTTTATGGTTTTGCCAATTACCTGGTGGCTCACTATGGGGTAGAGGGTGTTGTTATTGGACACTTTTTAAGGTATATCATCTACTTTATAGTGGTGGTTTTCTTGGTGTGGCGTTACTTTAACAACCAAAAGCTATCACAGAGTGATACTACTTCTATAGCCTAGTCTAGTGCCAAGAATCTAGATACTGTTGTGCTACTTTTTTATAGTCATGGTGTTGTATCACAAAATCTTGAGCGGCCAAACCAATTTCTGTAATTTTCTCTGGATTATCTATAAGTTTCTCAAGCGCAATTACCAAACTATCTACCTCTGGCAATGCATTAATAGCAACAGGTGTATCTAGCTTGTAGTGTTGCATAAAGGCTGTTTCTGCACCAGTGAAAACTACTTTTGCTTTTGCCATAGCCTCCAATGCATTGTATCCTTGGTCATAGGCATATACTTGGTCTAAAATAATATGAGCATTGTTGTATTTTTCTATGTACTGCTCGTACGGCAAATTTTCAACAATTTCTATGTGTACCCTTTTAGGAAATTTTTGTTGAATAATAGCTAGCGCCTTTTCAAAGTAAGAGATTCCTTTGCTATGGTAATTTGTTCTGTTAATACCCATAAATATTGTAATAGGCCTCTTTGTATCTACTTTACAAATACGAAGCTTTTTGGTGTTGATTGGGTTTGGTATCAAGCCTAAATATTTTTTATGACCCTGTAGTGGCATGTGGTAATCAAAGTCACTCGCTATGACGCCGTCAATATTTTGAAAAACATATTGGTGAAGTTTTTTAAAAGCAGGTGTGGTGTATTTTAAAATACTTTTAAAGGCTATTTTTGACACCCTACCTTCTTTATAATTGCTTAGTATAGAGTAAGGGTTTATATCGCTTAATTGGTGTTGTACACTCAAATAATCTGTACCGCAACTCAGCAGAAATAGTTTTTTATTGTTTTGTTTTAAAAACGAAATCATTTTTATTTCATCCCTTGGAGTAGCCCCAAAAGAACTCTCATTGATGAGTTGAACCACATCAAACCCCTTTAGGGATGATGCGTTTTTAAAAAACTGTCTGGTTATATGCCAAGAGGTGATGTCAAATTTAAATAGTAAGTAGATTGCTATTTTTATTTTTCGGGCCAGACCTGTATCAAATTTCCTTTGTAATAAAATATCACTAGGATACTTTTTAAAGTAATCTCCCGTTGAAATAACCATAACCTGATGGCCCAAAGCGCGGAGTCCCTCTTGCAAAGAATTGTGCAACCTGCTATATTCACCAACGAGAAGGATCTTCATATTTATGGTATCTTTGGGTTTAGGTATGCATCAAAAATAACATTAATTGATGACGCAAACAGCGCATAAAAAGAAATTTAAAATTTGTCTAGTTTCTATATCCTTGGCAAAAGGTGGAGCAGAGCGCTCTGTAGCGATGCTTTCCCAGATGCTTTCTAGTGGTGGCCACCAAGTTCATGTTGTTGTTTTAAACAACGAAATAGATTTTAAATACTCCGGAACCCTCTTTAATCTGGGAGCCTTAAAGCCAAAAAAAGATCATTTTATTGCAAGACTTGCTAGGTTTAATAAATTACGCAAGTATTTAAAATCTCAAGCATTTGATGTTGTGATTGACCACAGACCAAAAAACGATTTTTTTAGAGAGTTATTTTACGCTACCCATATCTATAAAAATCTTAGTACAATTTATGTTGTGCATAGTTCCAATAAACAAGAATATTTCACTAAGAAGGTCTTAAAAATGGCCGCTATTTATAATAATACACTGGCTACGGTAACGGTTTCTAAATACATTGAGCAGCATATCGCTAAGGCCAGTGGTGTTCAAAACTGCCACACAATACATAATGCTTATAATCCTGCTTGGCAGCAAACAGATACTAAAAACACCCTACCCTTTGATAACTATATACTTAGCTACGGAAGATTGCATGACGGGATTAAAGATTTTTCTTTTTTAATACACTCTTTTAACGCTTCTGAGCTCTGGAAAGATGGAGTCTGTTTAGTAATTATGGGTGATGGGCCAGACAAAAAAATGTTACAAGACCTTGCTGCAAGTATGCCTTGTAACACCCAAATTGTTTTTTTACCTTTTACAAAAGAACCTTTTAATATTATAAAAAATGCCAGATGTGTTACCCTAACTAGCAAGTATGAGGGGTTTCCCATGGTGCTTGTAGAATCTTTATCCCTTGGCGTTCCTGTAGTTTCTTTGGATATTGTCTCGGGCCCCTCAGAGATCATACAGCCCACGTATAATGGGCTTTTGGTTAAAGAGAGAGATGTAGCTAAATTTGCAGATGCCCTTAGTGTTATTTGTAAAGATGAAGTATTATATTTGAAATTTAAAGCCCATACCCAAAGCTCTGTACTGCAATTTTCTATGCAAGAAATTTCTTTGAAGTGGAATCAATTACTACACCATGTCATACGTTAATTTAGAAAATATAACCTTACAAGAAATCCCCAAAATAAGCGATCCTGATGGTCGCGGAAATCTCTCCGTGATAGAGAAGGATGTATTGCCTTTTAAAATAAAGCGCGTCTACTATTTGTATGACGTGCCTAGTGACAGTAGTAGAGGAGGGCATGCTCACAAAGAGTTACAACAATTTTTAATAGCCCTAAGTGGTAGTTTTGATGTAGTGTTAGATAATGGCAAACAGCGCAGAACCATCACTTTAAATAGACCTAATAAAGGTCTTTTAATACCCAGTGGGGTTTGGCGAGAGTTAGAAAACTTTTCTGCAGGTTCTGTATGTCTGTCTTTGGTAAACCAGGTGTATCAGGAGGAAGATTATATACGCCATTACGATGATTTTACATCATTTGTAGGTGCTTAACTGAAATCCTAGTTTTTCTAAACTACTTTTTAATGCCAAAAACCCTTTTAAAATAGGTCTTGGTGCGCTTATTAAAAAGTATTGTTTTTTGTTGATATTTCTGAAATCTATCCCGTTTTTATACTTAAAATAATTTGTTTTGTTTCCGGTTATTTTTGCCTGTAGCGCCAGTGAGTATCTGTTTAAGTCCAAGAATTTTTTAAGATCTTTATGTTTTGTTATATGCTTTTCATAACTGTCTAAGTCTATTGTCTCTTTTACTCTTTTTGGGGAATTTGACAAACTTGATGGCTCAAAACGGTATGTTGCCAGTGGTGTATTCAAAAAAACCACCTTATAGCATAAGCCAACTCTAATCCAAAAATCTGTGTCTTCTCCGCTTTGAAGTTTTGGATTGTAGTTACCAATTTTTTCAAAAACATCTTTATGTAAAACAGTACTACTACTGGTAAGAATAGTGTTAATATAACTAGCCGTAAAGTAAGATACTACATAGCTTTTATTTGGAGATAGGTTGGCTATGGAGTAGGTTGGTTTATATGTGGAGCCTCTAGATTCTATAGCGCAAACTGCGGCAAATACATGTTGTTTTGGATAGCCTTCAATAAGAGTGTTTATTTGCTCAAGATAGTTTTCTGTCCATAGGTCATCTGCATCTAATAGTGCAATGTAATTTGCATTTGCTGCCTTTATACCCGCGTTTCTGGCTGCAGAAACTCCTTGATTTTTTTGGTGTATGTAGTGTATACGTGTGTCATTAAATGTTTTTATAATCTCTTCACTGCCATCTGTTGATCCGTCATTAACAAGAATTAACTCAAA
>CAJWXC010000019.1 GCA_913048215.1 uncultured Flavobacteriaceae bacterium
TGGGTGGGTACAAAATTTAGTGATTCCTACTACTTGTTTTCTTAGCCCTAAATCAATGAGAAGTTCTGTTTGGGACGGCACCAGTGATACGATACGTTTGGGGGTTTGTAAAAACTCAAAAACAGTATGTAACTGATCTTTACATTGCATCTAAAATAACCTGCATTTGTTGTTGTAAATCCTGTGCAGCATTGGCGGCACTGTCTGCAAAATCCTGGCCAGATGATGCGTAAATAATACCGCGAGAAGAATTAACAAGCAAACCAACATTGGCATTCATACCATTGGTGCAAACATCTTGCAAATTACCCCCCTGAGCGCCCACACCTGGAACAAGTAAAAAACTATCTGGTACAAGTGCACGTACCTGTGCAAGATAGGTTGCTTTGGTAGCTCCAACCACATACATTAGGTTTTGAGAGTTATGCCATGTAGTTGAAGTTTTAAGTACTTGTTTATAGATTTGCTCTCCTTCTGAAATTTTAGTTTGAAAATCAAAAGCACCTTTGTTTGAAGTAAGCGCTAGAAGTATGGTATGCTTATTTTCAAACGCCAAAAAAGGCTCTACAGAATCTTTTCCCATATAAGGTGCCACCGTTACAGCATCAAAGGATAAATCTTCAAAAAAAGCCTTAGCATACATACTTGAGGTATTGCCTATATCTCCACGTTTTGCATCTGCAATGGTGAAAATCTCTGGATACTTTTTATTTAGGTACTGTATTGTTTTTTCTAAAGCTCTCCAACCTTTTAAACCATAGGCTTCATAAAAAGCAGTATTGGGTTTGTAAGCCACCGCAAGATGATGTGTTGCATCAATTATTTGTTTATTAAAAGCAAAAATAGGATCCTCTTCTTGCAGTAAATGCTCAGGGATTTTATCCAAATCTACATCCAATCCAATGCATAAAAAGGATTTTTTTTGATATATCTGATCTACCAACTCTTGAGTAATCATAGGATGTGTTTTAGAATGTATCTCCAGATTCTTTGAGTCGCTCTGTATTATCTACTAGTTGCAACTCATCAATTATTTTTTGAATATCTCCATCTATAATGTTACTTAAATCATAGAGCGTTAAATTTATTCTATGATCGGTGACACGCCCTTGGGAGTAATTATAGGTTCGTATTTTTGCACTTCTATCTCCACTGGTTACTTGTGAGCCTCGTTTTAGGGCATCTTCTGCATTTTTTTTGGCCAGCTCCAGATCATACAATCTAGAACGCAATACCTTAAATGCTTTCTCTTTATTTTTATGCTGAGATTTTTGATCTTGACACTGCGCTACGAGTCCCGTTGGCGTATGGGTAAGCCTAACGGCAGAGTAGGTGGTGTTTACAGATTGGCCACCAGGTCCAGATGAACAAAAATAATCAATCCTTACATCCTTCATCTCTATTTGCACATCAAACTCCTCTGCCTCTGGAAATACCATTACAGTTGCTGCGCTAGTGTGAACGCGGCCCTGGGTTTCTGTTTGAGGCACACGCTGTACACGATGTACACCAGCTTCAAATTTCAAAGTACCATACACATCATCTCCAGTGATCTCTAATTGAATAGCCTTATACCCTCCAGAGGTTCCTTCACTAAAATCAACAACACTTGTTTTCCAACCTCTATTTTCACAATATTTTGTGTACATCCTATGCAAATCTCCCGCAAAAATACTCGCTTCATCCCCACCTGTTCCAGCTTTAATCTCCATGACAGCATTCTTAGCATCTTCTGGATCTCTGGGTATTAACATGAACTTAATTTCTTCTTCAAGAAGTGTTATGTTAGCTTTTGCCTCATCCAATTGCATCTTGGCCATCTCTACCATATCTGCATCACTACCATCTGCTAGAATCTCCTCTGCCTCTTGTATATCATTGCTGGCTATAATGTAGAGCGCTCGCTTTTTCATAAGAGCATTCAACTCTTTATACTCCTTATTGAGTTGAACATATTGCTTTTGATCGCTTATAATATCTGGCTGAATGATTAAATCACTTACCTCATCAAAACGATTTTTTACTATTTGAAGTTTTTCTAGCATAGGAGTTTTATTCTGGTAAATTTACAATAAAAATGGGGAACACTGTTAGTATTCAAAGGTTCCGTAGACACTCTTTATGGTTAGTTTTTTTTCTGTGGAAGCCTCTACCCTTCCTATAATTTGGGCAGGAATATTAAAAGATTCTGAAATTTCAATAATCTGTGAGGCAATCTCTGGTGCTACATACAGCTCCATTCTATGCCCCATATTAAAAACTTGGTACATTTCTTTCCAATGAGTTCCGCTTTCTTGTTGAATTAATTTAAACAAAGGTGGCGCCTCAAAAAGGGTATCTTTTATAACATGTAACTTATCTATAAAATGTAGGATTTTTGTTTGAGCACCTCCACTACAATGCACCATACCATGCACGTGTTTTTTGTCACACTCTTGAAGTATTTTTTTTATAACAGGCGCATACGTTCTTGTGGGAGATAAAACAAGTTTTCCTGCATTAATAGGAGATCCTTCTACAGAGTCTGTCAACTCTTTTGATCCAGAATAAACCAAATCTTCTGGGACGGCATGATCATAACTCTGTGGATATTTTTTAGCCAATGTTTTACTAAAAACATCGTGTCTGGCAGAGGTAAGCCCATTGCTACCCATGCCCCCATTGTACTGAGTTTCATAGGTGGCTTGCCCAAAAGAGGCCAAGCCTACTATTACATCACCGGGGTTAATATTTTTATTATCTATTACATCACTGCGTTTAATTCGAGCCGTAACTGTGGAGTCTACTATAATGGTACGAACCAAATCTCCAACATCTGCAGTTTCACCACCCGTAGAATGGATCGTAACACCAAATTTAGCAAGGTCTTTTATGAGGGCTTCTGTACCATTAATAATCGCAGATATGACTTCTCCAGGTATTAAATTTTTATTGCGTCCAATGGTGGAGGACAACATAATGGTATCTACTGCGCCCACGCAAATAAGATCATCAATATTCATGATCAGTGCGTCTTGAGCAATCCCCTTCCATACAGAGAGATCACCCGTTTGTTTCCAATACATATAAGCCAGAGAAGATTTTGTGCCCGCACCATCTGCATGCATCACCAAGCAATACTCCTCATCTGAGGTTAAATAGTCTGGTACAATTTTACAAAATGCCTGAGGAAACAATCCTTTATCTACATTTTTGATGGCATTATGGACATCTTCTTTTGATGCAGACACCCCGCGCTGGGCATATCTTTTTGAAATATCTTGACTCATGATCTAATTTTCTATTAGCAAAAATACAGATTAAAAAAAGCACACCAAAGAGAGGTTTTAATTAAAATCATACTTTGTACAACAATAGCCCACAACAATGCAGAAGCACCTTAATAGTGTGTAAAAAAAGCCTGCATTTTCATGCAGGCTTTAAGTATTACTTGATCGTTTATATATTATCTAGTAAATAACAATTCACGGTATTTTGTTAATGGCCAGATTTCATCATCTACCAAAAGCTCTAACTTATCACAATTGTACCGAATTTGCTCAAAATAAGGTCTAATTTGGTCACAATAAGCAATGGCACGTTTTTCTGAATCTTCAATCTTGTTGGCTTTTTTACGAGCGTTTATCATGTCAGTAATACCTCCATTGATATTCTCAATATGAGAGCTAATAGCCTCGATTAAATTCATTTGCTCTTTACCAAATTTCTTGAAATCTTTGCCATAGATATCTTTGATACCTTGTACGTTTTCTATGAGTACATTTTGGTATTTAATAGCCGTAGGTATCACGTGATTTCTTGCAATATCACCTAACACTCTTGCCTCAATTTGAATATGCATTGCATATTCCTCAACCTCAATTTCATGACGGGCTTCAATCTCAATTTTATTCATAATACCAAGGCCTTCATAAAGTGCTATCGTCTTTTTAGAAACTTGCTCTTTTAAAGCCAAGGGTGTTGTTTTGTTATTACTCAAACCACGCTTACCTGCTTCAATTTCCCAGGCCTCTCCATAGCCATCACCTTCAAAACGAATGCGCTTTGAGTCTTTAATGTACTCTCTCAGTACATTAAAAATCGCATCGTCTTTCTTCATTTTCTTGCCCTTAATAAGGCCGTCAACTTGCGTTTTAAACTCCATTAACTGCCTTGCAACAATAGCATTTAAAACAGTCATTGGCTTGGCACAATTGGCCGTAGATCCCACAGCTCTAAACTCAAATTTATTCCCTGTAAAAGCAAAGGGTGAGGTACGGTTTCTATCTGTATTGTCTAGTAAAATTTCAGGAATCTTACCAACTACATTTAGTTTTAAATCTGTTTTATCTTCTGGAGACAATTTTCCGTCTTTTACTTTTTCTAAAGCATCTAAAACGTTGGTTAATTGTGTTCCAATGAAAACAGATATAATTGCAGGTGGAGCCTCGTTGGCACCCAATCGGTGATCATTGCTAGCACTTGCAATGGCAGCTCTTAATAACTCCTCATACTCGTTTACTGCCTTGATTGTATTTATAAAAAAGGTTAAAAACTGTAAGTTTTTCATTGGTGTACTCCCTGGGCTCAATAGATTCACTCCTGTGTTAGTAGCCAAAGACCAGTTATTGTGCTTCCCGCTTCCATTTATTCCCGCAAAAGGTTTTTCATGAAATAGTACTTTAAAATTATGTCTATCTGCAACCTTGCTCATTACATCCATTAAAAGAGAGTTATGATCTACAGCTAGATTTGTTTCTTCAAATATTGGCGCCAACTCAAATTGGTTTGGAGCAACTTCGTTATGTCTTGTTTTAACTGGTATTCCTAGATACATACATTCTGTTTCTAAATCACGCATGTAGTCTAAGGCTCGTTTTGGTATAGAACCAAAGTAATGATCATCTAATTGCTGTCCCTTTGCAGAACTATGACCAAGTAGGGTTCTACCAGTAAGATCTATATCTGGTCTTGACTTAGCTAAAGCCTTATCGATCAGGAAATATTCTTGTTCCCAACCTAAAGTTGGATTCACCTTTGTTACTGTTTTATCAAAATATTTTGCAACAGCTGTAGCTGCTGTATCTATTGTTTGTAAAGCTCTTAATAAAGGCGTTTTATTATCTAGTGCTTCTCCTGTATAAGAGACAAACACTGTTGGTATACAAAGTGTGGTTCCATAAATAAATGCAGGAGAGGTTGGATCCCAAGCTGTGTAACCTCGAGCTTCAAAAGTATTTCTAATACCTCCGTTAGGAAAACTTGAAGCATCTGGTTCTTGTTGAACGAGTTGTCCACCTCCAAATTTCTCAATAGAACCGTCTTCAGTAGTTTCAAAAAAAGCATCATGCTTCTCTGCAGTGGTTCCTGTTAAGGGCTGAAACCAATGCGTGTAATGAGTCGCTCCTTTTGCAATAGCCCACTCTTTCATTCCTGTTGAAATGTGGTCTGCAACCGACCTGTCAATTTTACTGCCATTTACAACAGCGTCTTGAACGCTTTTAAATGAATCTTTAGTCAAGAATTGGCGCATTGCCGCATTATTAAATACGTTTGATCCAAAAATAGCAGAACGCCTATCAGGTTCTTGCACGTCTATAACAGGACGATTAAATGTTTCTTTGATGGCATGAAATCTTAATGTAGACATAATATGTACTCTTTTTAGTGTTTATTTTGATAAAATCTTAATATTGAAGCACAAAAATACATTTTTACATCATACACCCCCCTTTTTTTTATATAAAATTACTAACAAAATCAAATATTTAAGTTTATACCCCCTGTTTTTTGATTCAACAACACAAAAAAGATGTATTTGTGTTATTTTAAAACAAATAGCTAAAATATTGTATTGCTTATACAATCACACCGACCATTGTACAATTAAGAGTATTTTAAACACTAAAAATTGTATTTTTACAATCTTATCTTTTTATTTATGGAATTACTACTTATCACAATTGTACTTTTACTTCTCGCCTTTGCTGGTATTGCTATTAAAATATGGGCTAAAAAAGATGGAGAATTTGCAGGAACTTGTGCAAGCCAAAGTCCTTTTTTAAACAAAGAGGGAGAAGCGTGCGGTTTTTGTGGAAAAACACCAGACCAATTTGACACCTGCACGAAAGAAGAAAATTAATTTTTATCTCATCAGATAAAGAGGATATTCTAAATCTCAGAAACTCGAAATGCATTTTTGACACCTTTAGGTGTATTTTTAATTGCAAATCTAATTGCTATCTTTAATTAAAATTGTTTTTCAAAAAACAACACCGTGGAAACAGATAAAACAGGTATAGAAATGCAAGTGGCCAGTGCAAAGTTAGGCAAACAGTCTGCCTACAACTTTTTGTTGGATCGGTTTTGGAATCAGGTGTATGGTTTTTGTTTGAAACGCGTTGGCAATGAATTTGAAGCAGAAGACATTACCATAGAAACCTTTGCAAAAGCGTTTGACAAAATACATACCTATAAAGAGACCTATGTCTTTAGTACTTGGCTTATTACCATATCTAAAAACATACAGATAGACAAGACCAGAAAAAAAAACGCACCCCTGCACGCCCAAGCCAACCTGACAAGTGATGCACAATTAAAAAGTGTACCAGATGCAAACCCTACTCCAGAAGATGTTCTAATTACCAAGCAAAATTTAACACAGCTATTGCGAGATATCAAGCTATTAAAACCTGCCTACCAGGAGGTAATTCAGTTACGGTATTTTCAAGAAATGAGCTATAATGAGATAGCAAAACACCTCACTGAACCCCTTAGTAATATCAAAGTAAGATTATTGCGCGCAAAAAAATTATTAGCAGAGATTATTACCAAAAACAATAGTCTTTAAATAATAGACACTCAGCCAGGTTTTGGTTTGCTTTATGATATGTATCGCTTCTTGTCTTTCTGATTTTTTTAACTTTTGTAGGTCTTAAAAAAAGTAGACTATTAATTTTGTATCCGTATCTTTGCATAATATGAGCACAGAAACCTTAGCACCACAACAAAGAACCCCAAAACCTAAATGGCTTCGTGTAAAGTTACCCACAGGTAAAAAATACACTGCCCTTAGAGGATTGGTAGACAAATATAATTTGCATACGATTTGCACCTCTGGAAGCTGTCCAAATATGGGAGAATGCTGGACAGAGGGAACTGCAACATTTATGATCCTTGGAAACATATGTACTCGCTCATGTGGTTTCTGTGGCGTTAAAACTGGAAGACCAGAAGATGTAGATTGGGATGAACCAGAGAAAGTAGCTAGATCTATAAAAATTATGGGGATTAAACATGCTGTTGTTACCTCTGTAGACCGAGATGATTTAAAAGACATGGGCTCTATAATCTGGGCAGAGACTGTAAAGGCAATTCGCCGCATGAACCCAGAGACTACCCTTGAGACCTTAATACCAGATTTTCAAGGAGACACAACTAATATAGACCGCATAATTGCTGTACATCCAGAGGTGGTTTCTCACAACATGGAGACTGTCAAAAGATTAACACGTGAGGTTCGCATACAAGCCAAATACGAGAAAAGTTTAGAAGTTTTAAAATACCTCAAAGACAATGGCATAAAACGTACCAAAAGTGGAATGATGCTAGGGCTTGGTGAGACGCAAGAAGAAGTAATACAAACCATGAAAGACCTGCGAGAAGTAGGGCTAGACATTCTCACCATTGGACAATACCTGCAACCTTCAAAAAAGCACCTACCTGTCAAAGAATTTATAACCCCAGAACAATTCAAAAAATACGAAGAGATTGGTTTACAGATGGGTTTCAGACATGTAGAGAGTAGTGCTCTAGTGCGATCTTCTTATAAGGCACAGAAACACCTCACTTAAAACACTATGGCAATAATTAAAGTTGGCATTAACGGCTTTGGGAGAATTGGTAGAAGGGTATTTAGGTTGTTATTGCAACACCCAGAAATTGAAGTAGTAGCCATCAATGATATTGCAGATGCCAAAACACTTAGCCACCTTTTAAAGTATGATAGTATCCACGGGGTGTTACAAGAAAAAGTAGAAAGCACTCCCCACAGCATAAAGGTAGGTGCTACATCGTTTGCTTTTTATTCACAAACAGATATTTCAAAGATACCCTGGAAAGGGGTAGATATTGTTATTGAAGCCACTGGAAAGTTCAAAACAAAATCTACATTAAAAAAACACATTTCTAGTGGTGCAAAAAAAGTAATTCTTTGTGTCCCTCCTACTGATGATCAAATTAAAATGATTGTAGCTGGTGTAAACGACACCATGCTAACTCCAGAAGATTGTATTATTTCAAACGCGTCATGCACAACAAATAATGCGGCTCCCATGTTAAAACTCATACATGACGCATTTCAAATACAACAAGCATATATAACAACAGTTCACTCCTACACTACAGATCAAAGCTTGCATGACCAGCCCCACAAAGACCTTAGAAGAGCTAGAGCAGCAGGGCAATCTATAGTACCCACAACAACAGGTGCTGCAAAGGCGCTCACCAAACTTTTTCCAGATTTAAACAACGTTATTGGTGGTTGCGGCATACGGGTTCCTGTTGCCAATGGATCTTTGTGTGATATTACCTTAAATGTAAAAAAAGAGACCTCAATAAATGCCGTTAATGCCTTGTTTGAGAAAGCCGCTACAGGATCTTTAAAAGGAATTTTACAATTCACACAAGACCCAATAGTATCTGTTGATATTGTTGGAAACTCGCACTCTTGTGTTCTAGATTCAGAGATGACCTCAGTGATAGGTAAAATGATAAAAATTATTGGTTGGTATGATAATGAAACTGGATATTCTTCAAGAATTATCGATTTGATATATAAAATGTCGAGGAAATAACTATATTTACCGACAAACTACATTTTTCAATGAATAAGGTACGTTTCTTTTACCTACAAACAATGGTTGTTTTTACCTTTTGCATCTCACCTTTGGGGTTATTTGCACAAGAGCAAGTTACAAACAACTCTACAACCACCTCAAACCCTGTGAAGCTTATCGAGCAATACAGAGAACAGGCCTGTGGTGCTATTATCTCCTTAAATTATGACCTGGCATTAGAAAAAATAAAAAAAGCAAATAATCTTATTGATGATGTTAAAGATTCACTGGGCAAGCAAGAAATTATACTTAGCAGTGCACAACTGCATTATTACCTTGAAAGTTATGACAAGGCTGCAAAGTTAAATAGTGTTGCCATCTCAAATTTAAAAAGCTCACAAAACTCAGAGAAACTTGCCAGCGCTTTATCTCTTCAAGGCTTTATTACAACAAAACTATCTCAATTTTCTGCCTCAGAAAACTATTTTAAACAAGCAGGCGCTCTCTATAGTAATAATGAAAGGGGGAAATCTTCGATTTTACTAGGCAGAGGAATTTTAGAACTTGAAAAAGAAAACCCAAAAATAGCGTTAAACTTTTTAAATGCAGGGCTTACCAAGTTCAGAGAGTTTGATATGCCATACCAATTAGCTTCTGGACTACTATACAAAGCAAATGCGCTACTTGTTCTCGAGGATGATACCGCTAAAACTTACCTAAGGCAAGCACAAAAAGCATTAGCAGACGCCATGCTAATAATAGAAAATAAAAACTTCAAAAAGTTAAATATTGATTCTTATCAAATAAATGCTACAATTGCCTTAAAAGAGGGAGAGAATTTAAAAGCTCAAAATATACTGGAGGAATATACCTCAAAAATGGCGGCGCTTAAAACTAAAAATAGCAGTTTAGTTGCTGCAATTTATATTCCTCAACCCAATGTTGTTGAAATTCAAGAACAGATAAATCCGATAATTGAAGAACCCTCTGATCAAGAAAAATCTGAGAGTTTCAATGTAATCACAAACGGGCTTAGCATCGCCATTATCGCAATACTCTCCTTACTCACCTTATCACTCTACAAAAACAACAACCTAAGGGCCAAGGCAAACACCCTACTTCAAGACAAAAATACAGAACTACTGTTAGCCAAAGAAAAAGCTGAGAAAGCGTCTTTAGCAAAAGCACAGTTTTTATCTACCATTACCCATGAGCTAAGAACCCCACTTTATGCCGTAACAGGACTCACCCATTTGTTGATGGAAGAAAACCCAAAAGAACATCAAAGAGAGCATCTAGAGTCTCTTAAATTTTCTGGAGAATTTCTATTATCTCTCATCAATAACATATTAGATCTTAACAAACTTGAAGCAAAAAAAGTAGAGATAGAAAAAATATCATTTCATCTTAAAAAAAGAATAAATGATGTGCTTATTGCTTTAAAGAAATCTGCAAACGATAAACAAACAACCTTGAGGGTTGATTATGATGATAGCATCCCGGAGAGTCTCTCTGGTGATCCAGTAAAATTATCTCAAGTGTTAATTAATCTTATAGGAAACTCAGTTAAATTCACCCAAAATGGAGAGGTAGTTATTCGGGTTAGAAAAATTGACCAATACAACAATAGCATCAAACTTAATTTCGAAATCCAAGACAACGGGGTAGGAATTTCTAAGAAAAAACAAAAATCAATTTTTGAAACCTTCTCTCAAGGGTCACTACAAATTAATAGAAAATTTGGGGGAACTGGTCTTGGTCTCTCTATTGTGAAGAATTTACTTGAATTAATGAATAGTAAAATTCAACTAGAAAGTAAATTAGGAGAAGGATCAAAGTTCTGGTTTAATCTGGATCTTGATATTTCTGATGAAAAAGTATCCCAACAAACAAAAACCGACAAAAAGAAAGTTATTGATCTGCAATACCTTGTTGGGAAAAATGTATTGGTGGTTGAGGATAACAAAATAAACCAAATGATTACCAAGAAAATTTTAGAGAAAAACAAGATGGTATGTCAAGTGGCAGACAATGGCACAGACGCTGTTGCACTGGTAAAAGAAAATGATTTTGACATTGTACTAATGGACATACACATGCCAGGCATTAGTGGTATAGAAGCTACACAAAAGATTCGAGGATTTAATAAAGAACTTCCTGTTATTGCTCTTACAGCTGTTACAATAGACGAAAATCTAGATGAGTTTTTTAGGGTTGGATTTAATGAAATCATACCAAAACCTTTTAAGCCAGAGGAGTTTTTTGAGAAAATACACGACACACTTAAATTAAGCGAAAAATACAAAACACCTACCCTTCCATAAGCCCGATAGCGTGCTCAATGGTTTTTTTGAAAAACATTTCTTGTTTATTTAAAATAATAGTTTTTATGGGTAAATAATACAGTGCATATTTCCCTAAAGGAACTTGCAATCGCATGTAATCCTTTTCTGTTGTAATGATCAATTCATCTTGCTTTAACTCAGCTATTTCAGTAGCAGAAAAACGATGGTGATCTGCATATTTTTTGTGGGTAAAAGAAAAGCCCTGCTCATTTAAAAACAAAACCAGAGGATCTGGATTGGCAATACCAGTTACAAGGGTGAAAGACTTATCTTTTAAATAGGCTAATGGTAAGCTCTCGCTAACTCCAAAAATAGTAGCTGCATATCCTATTTTAGAAAAATATACTTTTTGATGAGACGCTAGGTTTAGCAAAAATTTAATTTCTTGTAATCTTGCATACGATACTTTATCTGGGCATTTTGTAACCACTATAACATCTGCCCGAGAAGCGCCCTTTCTAGATTCTCGTAAATTTCCCGCAGGCAAAAAATAATCTTCATAAAACAGCTCATCAAACGCCGTTAATAAAATAGAAAAACCTGGTATTACCTTTCTGTGCTGGAAAGCATCATCTAATAAAATGATATCTGCCTCTGGCAATAATTTTTCAATACCTGTTTTTCTATCCTCACAAACCGCAACACTTAGGGATGGAAACTTTTGTTTAAATTGTAGTGGCTCATCTCCGGTTTGAGAAGCAGGTAAATTTGGCTCAACCTGCAGATACCCTTTTGTTTTACGCCCATAGCCTCTGCTTAGTACTGCAAGGTTGTGGGTATCTTTTAAATAACTTACCAACAACTCTATCATGGGAGATTTTCCTGTTCCTCCAACAGAGAGATTCCCAACACATATAATTGGTTTTTTATAAGAAACACCAGTAAAGCCAAGCCACTTTTTATCGTACAAAAAGTTACGAATAGTAACTACCCAGCCATATATAATAGCAAAAGGAAATAATAATACTCTAAGGCGGTTCATGCAACGAAAGTAGTAATATGTTTGGGAAATGCTTCTTAAAAATTAAAATTTCAGAAAAAAAAAGAGATAAATTACAACTCAGATTCTAGTATATTTACGAAATAGTATGTGATTAATAACAACCTGTAACAAGGGATCTGTTAGTTAAAAAAGATAATTATGAAAGTAAAAGAAATTATTACATTACTTGAGGAGTTTGCTCCCCTTGCCTATGCAGAGGATTTTGACAACACTGGTTTACTAGTTGGAGACCAAGAGGCTAAAGTAACCGGTATACTGGTAACCCTGGATACTTTAGAGGCTGTTGTAGAGGAAGCTATCGAGAAAAAATGCAACCTTATTGTTAGCTTTCATCCCATCCTCTTTAAAGGATTAAAAAAACTAACCGGGGCAAATTATGTACAACGAGTGGTTCAAAAAGCTATTAAAAATGACATTCATATTTTTGCAATACATACTGCGCTAGACAACAGCTTTGAAGGAGTAAATGCCCAAATATGCAGCACCCTTGAATTAGTACATAAAAAGATTTTAATACCTCAAAAACAAACCATCAAAAAACTAATCACTTATGCCCCCAGCCAGGCGGTAGAGGATATTAAAAAAGCACTATTTAGTGTTGGTGGCGGTACCATAGGCAATTATCAAGAGTGTAGTTTTACCTCTCAGGGCACCTCTACTTTTAAAGGCAATGAGCACAGCAACCCTGTAATAGGAAGCAAAGGGGTCACCCAGGCAGTCCCAGAGATGATCATTGCAATGACTTTTGCCAAGCATTTAGAAAAAAGAATACTTAACGCCCTTCTTGACAGCCACCCCTATGAAGAGGTTGCCTATGAAATAACAACACTTGAAAACACCAATCAACACATTGGCATGGGCATGATTGCAGAACTACAAAACCCAATGGATGAAGATGCTTTTTTAATGTATTTAAAAGAAAAAATGAATACAAAATGTATTAGACACTCAAAAAAGATTGATAAACCCATAAAAAAAGTTGCTGTTTTAGGCGGCAGTGGTAGCTTTGCAATAAACGATGCAATTGCCCAAGGAGCAGACGTATACATAAGCTCTGATTTAAAATACCATGACTTTTACACTGCAGAAAATAAGATTTTATTGGCAGATATTGGCCATTATGAAAGCGAACAATACACAAAAGAGCTTTTACATACTTATCTTACAAAAAAAATCACTAATTTTGCAGTCGTTTTATCGCAAATAAACACAAATCCAATTAGCTATTTTTAATGTATGGCAACAAATAAAGAAATTTCTGTTGAAGAAAAGCTACGCGCTTTGTATGATCTACAATTAATTGATTCTCGCATTGACGAAATCAAAAACGTACGAGGGGAGCTTCCTCTTGAAGTACAAGATCTTGAAGACGAGGTAGCAGGGATGAATACCCGACTTGAAAAACTAACTACAGACCTTGAGGTTATTGAAGACAGTATTAAAGCAAAAAAGCTTGGTATTGAAACTTCAAAGGAGTTGATTAAAAAATACACAGCACAGCAAGATAAGGTTAGAAACAACCGTGAGTTTAATGCACTGAGCAAAGAGGTAGAATTTCAAGAATTGGAAATTCAATTATCCGAAAAGCACATCAAAGAATTTAAATTTCAAATCGAGCAGAAAAAAGAGGTAGTAGAACAAACCAAAGAACGTGTTGGTGCAAAACAAGAGCACTTAAAGCACAAACAAGGTGAGCTTGATGAAATTTTATCTGAGACCGAGAAAGAAGAAACTTCTTTACTTAAAGAATCTGAAAAATTTGAAAAGAAAATAGAAGACCGTCTAGTTATAGCATACAAGCGTATTAGAACCAATGTAAAAAATGGATTGGCAGTTGTAGCTATAGAAAGAGGTGCCTCTGGAGGTTCTTTTTTCACCATTCCTCCACAAGTACAAATGGAGATTGCTGCCCGTAAAAAAATTATTACTGACGAGCACAGTGGACGTATCTTGATTGACCAAGAATTGGCAACTCAAGAAAAAGAAAAAATGCAAAAAGTATTTTCTAAAATGAAGTAATAAACTTTAGCATAACAATAACAAAGCCTTTACACATCGTAAAGGCTTTTTTTATTAATTTTATTGGAGATTAAAAATACGAAATCATGAAAAAAAGTCTCTTGTTTTATATAGTAGCTATCTTAATGATATCTCAGGCATCATGTCAATCTAAAGACAATACAACAAACCAGCAAAGGGCATTAAAAATACAGCAAACCGTCACCCCTACGCAAGTTGCTCCCATAGATGGATTGGATCGCGCTTATTTTGCTAGTGGTTGTTTTTGGTGCGTAGAGGCTATTTATGAGAGCTTGAAGGGTGTGAAAGAGAGCATCTCTGGATATAGTGGGGGGCATACCCAGAATCCAACGTATGCTTCCAGCAATACTGGAAAAACTGGACATGCAGAAGCCGTAGAAATCATCTACAACGCCCAAGAGATTCAATTTTCAGATTTGGTAGACGTATATTTTGGATCACAAAATATTGGTCAAGTAAATGGGCAAGGCCCAGATAGAGGTTCACAGTATCGCTCTATTATATTTTATCAAAACCAAATTCAAAAAGATATTATAGACGCCAAAATAAAAGCCCTTGAACAAACACTTGGTAAGGGATATGTAGCTGCCCAGGTTCTCCCATTTGAAAAATTTTGGAAAGGTGAGAGTTACCACCAAAACTATGAAAGACTAAACCCTAGAAATCCATACATACAAAATGTATCTATCCCTAGATTAAAAAAATTTCAAAAAAAATTTCCAGAATTATTAAAAACAAAAAAACACTAATAGACTTCTCATCTTAGTGTTTCTTGGTTGCTTTTATTGAAAATAATAATGGATAAAGAGAATTGGGCATTTGATACATACCACTGTCAGTCCGCTCCAAAGAAGGAAAAACATTGTAAGGACTCTGTGGGTGCTCTTCAATAGATTCTATAGACAGTCCGGCACCAATAAGGGCGTTAATCACACTGCTAAGGCTATGATTCCAGCCATATTCCTTACTCTCTAAGTTTGACTTTGGAGCAGCATAACTACCCATATACTGCTCATAGATAGCTTGTTTTTGATCATAACCATACCGCATCACCGCAGGGGTAACTGTGTAATCAAACATCCAGGCTATGGGATGAAAATCAACAATATAAAACGTGCCACCTGTTTTTAATCGCTGGGCAATCATCTTTGCCCAAGGCGCTAGATCAGGCAACCAACCTATGGTACCATAGCTAGTGAAAACGATATCGAAAGTTTGAGTAACATGATTTGAGGTATCTAAGACATTACAGCAAACAAAAGTAGCATCAAGTAAAAGTTCTTTGTTTAGGTTTTGAGCAAAGACTATAGCTTTTTCACTAAAATCTATTCCGGTGCACAAGGCCCCTAGCCTACTGAGACTTAGGGTGTCTTGCCCAAAATGGCATTGTAAGTGCAATAGGGTTTTGCCAGAGATATTTCCTAAGGCTTCAAGTTCAAAACAGTGCAAAGAAGAGCGCCCTTTTCTAAAGGCTTCTAAATTGTAAAAATCACTCTGGGTATGCACTGCAACACGCTCATTCCAGGTTTGCTTATTTGTTTTAAAAGCAGTAGTTAAGTCTGTCTCTTTCAATTTGTAGTTAAATTCTATTGGTGGAAATCTTAAATTATCCTTTATGGGCTCCGTCACAAAAAGGCATATTAGCGCTTTTTTCGCATCTGCAATACGATGCTCGTGATGGTTTTACTTCTTGAGTGCCATCTGGATGAGTGATAGTATGTTCTCCCACTATAACAAGAGGGCCATTTTCCAATAAATTTACTTTTGTCATGATATTGTTTTTTTGATTCTAGTAAATATAAGCTATTTCTAAAATTCTAAAACCATTAATTTTGCCTAACAAACAAAAAAATAAGGTAACATTCAGTCAATTTAAAACCTTATGGGGTTATTTTTTCTTAAAAAAAAATTCCAACGCGGGAGTAATGAAATACTTTCTATATTTTTACTAAAATCAAACAACCTAGAATTAGGTGTAATTGTACAATTATAAATGCCAGGTATTTTAACCCACCAGGTATTATAATCTTTTCGCTACTTATGATATTTAAAAATTCAAGAGCTTTTGCCCAACAGTGTGACGATAAAGACCCCCTTTCAAGTTTCAGGAAAGAGTTTTTACTTCCCTTAGATACCCAAGGAAATGAATTGATCTATCTCTGCGGAAACTCTCTAGGATTACAACCCTTAAAAACAAAAGACTACATTCACCAAGAACTTAACGACTGGGCCAAACATGGTGTAGAAGGACATACAGATGCAAAAAACCCTTGGCTTCCTTATCACGAGTTTTTAACGCAAAACATGGCAGCTATTGTAGGAGCCAAACCAAGTGAGGTGGTAATCATGAATACCTTGACCACCAATTTGCATTTAATGATGGTAAGTTTCTACCAACCCACTGCAACAAAATATAAAATTGTGGTAGAGAGTGATGCCTTTCCTAGCGACAAATACGCCATGGAAAGCCAATTAAAATTTCATGGTTTTGACCCCAAAGAAGGTCTTATTTTATGGAAACCCAGAGAGGGAGAAGATTTGTGCAGATATGAAGACCTTGAACAAATTTTAGAATCACAAGCAGATGAGATAGCCTTACTGATGATTGGGAGTACCAATTACTATTCTGGTCAGCATTTCCCCTTAAAGAAAATTACGGCCTTAGGTCACAAACACCATTGCAAGGTTGGCTTTGATTTGGCGCATGGAGTTGGTAATATTCAACCAAATTTACATGAAATAGGAGCAGATTTTGCCGTTTGGTGTACCTATAAATATTTAAATAGTGGCCCAGGATCTTTAGGAGGCTGCTTTGTTCATGAGCGGCATGCAAACAATAAAAAAATCAATCGCTTTACCGGATGGTGGGGGCACAACAAAGAAACACGCTTTAATATGCGCCATGAATTTGATGCTATCCCGGGGGCAGAAGGATGGCAATTAAGCAATCCTCCTATTTTGTCAATGGCTGCCATTCGCGCATCTTTGGATACTTTTAAAGAGGCAGGTTTTGAAAACCTTAGAGCAAAAAGTGAGAGTTTAACTGGATTTCTTGAATTCTTATTAGATGAGATAGATACAGATGATATTCATATAATCACACCAAGAAATAAACAAGAGCGAGGCTGTCAACTAAGCATTCAGGTTAAAAATGCAGACAAAAAAATGCATGACAAATTAACCCAAGCAGGCGTTATTAGCGATTGGAGAGAACCAAATGTTATTCGTGTTGCTCCAGCACCTTTGTACAATAGTTATGAAGATGTATTTGAATTTGTATCACGATTAAAAAGTATATTATAACATGGAAAACAGTAATCAAAAATTACTCATTATTGGAGCAGGGTTGTGCGGTAGCCTTTTGGCACTGCGTATGGCACAAAGAGGATATCAAGTACAACTGGTAGAAAAGCGACCAGATCTTCGTGATGTTACTCAAGATGCTGGCCGCTCTATTAACTTATCCCTTAGTGATCGTGGCCTAAAAGCATTACGCCTTGCAGGTGTTGAAAAGCAAGCTTTAGAGTTATGTATTCCTATGTATGGTCGTATGATTCATGATATTGAAGGCAACACCTTTATGAGTAATTATAGCGGTAGAGATGGCGAGTATATAAACTCTATCTCACGTCCAGGGTTAAACATGTTACTTCTTGACCAGGCAGAAGCAATGCCTAATGTTGAACTAATTTTCAATAAAGGGTGTACGGCTATAAACCTTGAACAAGGGACCGCTACTTTCACAGATTACAACACCAAACAAGAAAGCACCTTTAAGGGAGATTTAGTTTTAGCCACCGATGGTGCAGGCTCTGTGGTTCGAAAGGCTATGTTTGAAAAACGAGAAATCTTATTTAGTTTCTCACAACAATGGCTCACCCATGGGTATAAAGAAATTACCATACCAGCCACTAAAGATGGCGGTTATAGAACCCAAAAAGGAGCCCTGCATATATGGCCTCGAGGAGAAGATATGCTTATTGCCCTGCCTAATCTAGATGGCAGTTTCACCGTAACGTTGTTTGCACCATATGGCAATACAAAATATTGTTTTGATAACTTAACAACTCCAGAAATAGTCGAGGAATATTTCACCCAAGAATATCCTGATGCTATAGCACTTATGCCAAATCTAGTTACAGAATTTTTTGATAACCCAACAGGACCCCTTGGCACCATACGCTGTACACCTTGGCATTGTTATGATAAAGTTGTGTTGCTTGGTGACGCAGCACACGCAATTGTACCTTTTTATGGGCAAGGCATGAATGCAAGTTTTGAAGATGTTTTTGTGTTTGATGAAATACTAAACAAACATCAGGGAAATTGGAAAACAGTCTTAACAGCGTATGAAAAAACACGCAGAAAAGATACCGATGCCATCGCAAATTTAGCCCTAGACAACTTTCATGAAATGAAAGAGCACACAGCAAACCCTTTGTTTCAGGAAAAACGTAAACTAGAAATGAGTTTTGAAGGACAGTTTCCTACACAATATTCTAGCAAATATTCTTTAGTTACTTTTAATGAAGATATTTCATACCACCAGGCAATGACAAGAGGAAGAGCGCAAGACAAAACAATCTTAAAACTCTTATCTAAGGGCTTACTCCCTGATAGCATGCAAACCAAAGAGAAATTAAAATTAGTACAACAACAAACAAACGCATTACTTCAAGAAAGTGATTAGCGGAAAAATTAGAATACATTATGGGAAAATTAGTAGCGGGAAAAGCAACACCAAGAGGTGCATATCCTCATATCAAAAGAGCAGGTGATTTTTTATTTGTGAGCGGAACCAGTTCTCGCTTGCCAGACAATACCATTGCAGGAGCCAATAAAATAGATGAAATGGGTACTATTTTTTTGGATATTAAACAGCAAACAAGAGCTGTTTTAAATAACATAAAAGATGTACTTGCCTCAGAGAACGCCTCAATGGAGGATGTTGTTGATGTAGGGAGCTTTTTAGTAAACATGAATGACTTTGGTGGCTACAATGAAGTGTATGGAGAGTTTTTCAGTAAAGAAACAGGTCCAGCAAGAACTACGGTTGCAGTGCACCAATTACCCCACCCACACCTAGTTATAGAAATTAAAGTAACGGCCTACAAACCCTTGTAAAAATTATAAAATCAATTAAATAACACCTTGCAATCTATGCACTATTTAAAAAATTACATAAACGGTATCCACTGTGATGCCCTCTCTGGTAAGTGGATAGATAATTATAATCCTAGTGATGGTAGTGTATATGCTAAAATTCCAGACTCAAGCAAACAAGATGTAGCCAATGCCTATACAGCAGCTCAGAATGCTTTTGGATCTTGGTCTACTACTACTATAGATACTAGAAGTAGAATCCTGTTAAAAATAGCAGACCTTATTGAAAAAAACTTAACTGTACTAGCTCAGGCAGAGGCAAAAGACAATGGTAAACCCCTAAGCTTAGCCACTGCAGTAGATATTCCTAGGGCAAGTGCAAATTTTAGATTTTTTGGAAATGGGATCACCCAATTTGCAAGTAAGGCGCATCAAAGCGTTGGGTTAAATACAATGAACTACACCCTAAGGCAACCCATTGGGGTTGTGGGTTGTATTTCTCCCTGGAATTTACCGCTGTATTTATTTACTTGGAAAATAGCTCCTGCCTTAGCCGCAGGAAATTGTGTGGTTGCAAAACCTAGTGAGATAACACCTATGACAGCTTATTTATTAGGGGATATATGCACCCAGGCAGGGCTTCCTCCAGGAGTATTAAACATTGTTCATGGAACAGGACCTTCCACAGGACAAGCCATTGTAGAACATCCAGATATTAAAGCAATATCGTTCACAGGTGGCACCCAAACTGGAGCGCACATAGCCAGAACTGCGGCTCCTATGTTTAAAAAGCTTTCCTTAGAACTTGGCGGGAAAAACCCAAACCTAATCTTTGCAGATTGTGATTATCAAAAAATGCTCTCGGTAACCGTAAAATCATCTTTTGCAAATCAAGGACAAATTTGTTTGTGTGGTAGCAGAATATATGTGGAAGAAACTATTTTTGAACAATTTAAAAAAGACTTTATTGCCAAAGTTGCTGGGCTAAAAGTGGGCAACCCCTTTGATGCAGACACCAATGTTGGGGCTCTTGTATCAAAATCTCATATGCAGAAAGTGCAACAATACATTGAAATAGCCAAACAGGAAAATGGTACTATTTTATTTGGGGGTAAACCTGTAGAGGTAACTGGTAGTGAACAGGGATATTATTTGCAGCCAACTATAATTGAAATACAAGACAATCAATGCCGTGTAAATCAAGAAGAAATTTTTGGCCCAGTGGTTACCCTTATGTCATTTAAAACAGAGACAGAGGCCCTCAAACTTGCCAATGATGTAAAATATGGCCTATCTGCGACCCTATGGACTAGTGATATTGACAGAACCATGCGCCTTTCTAAAGATATTCAAGCAGGGATTGTTTGGGTCAATACCTGGCTCAATAGAGATTTGCGCACACCCTTTGGCGGGATAAAACAAAGTGGAGTTGGAAGAGAGGGTGGTTTTGAAGCCTTAAATTTCTTCACAGAAGCAAAAAATGTTTGTATTTCTTATCAAGGAAATAGCTAACTAAACAAGTAACATCAGTGATATTATAAATACTATGAATTTAGATTTAAAAAATAAAAACGCCATGATCTGTGGAGCCACAGCGGGCATAGGAAAAGCAACTGCCATGCAATTGGCGGCTATGGGTGCAAACATCACAATAGTAGCTAGAAATGAGCAGAAACTAAAAGCAACAATTGCGCTATTACCAACCCAAGACAAGCAAACACATAGCTACTTGGTGGCAGATTTTACAAATCCAGCACAATTGAAAGATAAGGTCACTACAGCTGCCTTAAAAACAAACTACCATATTTTGTTAAACAATACCGGAGGACCTAAAGGGGGACCAATTTTTAGTGCAAACACCTTGGAGTTTATAAATGCCTTCTCCATGCACCTAGAGTGCAATCAAATTTTAGTTCAGGCATTGGTTCCGGCAATGAAACAAGATGGGTATGGGCGTATTATAAATGTAATATCTACTTCTGTCAAACAGCCTATTGACGGCCTTGGAGTGAGTAACACGGTGCGTGGAGCGGTAGCTAGTTGGAGTAAAACAATGGCCAACGAACTTGGGCAATATGGCATTACAGTTAACAACGTATTGCCTGGATTTACTGCCACAGATAGGTTGGCTAGTATCATTAGTAATGCAGCCAAACGTTTTGACGGATCTGAGGAAAAAGCTACTGCTTTTATGAAAAGTATTGTACCTGCCAAACGTTTTGCACAACCACATGAAGTTGCAGATGCAATTGCATTTTTAGCGAGCCCTGCTGCTGGATATATTAATGGTATTAATTTACCTGTTGATGGTGGGAGAACAAAAAGTTTGTAACTTTAACCTATAAAATAATTTCTCACACACCCGATCATGAGCAAAAGAAAACTACGCATTAACGGTCATTCTCATTTACTTCCATACCCGGAGGACATTCCTCAGTTTATGAAAGATAAAGGTATATTTTGGGTCGATAAAGACCGAAAATTTATGCTGCAGAAAGACTGGAGTCGCCCAGTGACTGATTCTAGTTTTTTCTTAGATGAAAAATTAGCATGGATGGAGCACAACAATATTGACCATGCAGTGGTACTTAATCTTTCTCAGCTCTATGGAAATGGGCTGCGTGTAGAGGAAATGAAACAAGCATTGCGTTTTCAGAATGATTTTAATGCTAAGGTACAGCAAGATCATCCATCAAAATTCACCACTGGATTTGTGGTACACCCAGGTTTTGTTAGAGGTGCTTGTTGGGAGATTGAACGCTGTGTTGAAGAATTAGGCATGCAATTATTATGCCTACCCACTCATTATATGGATACCATAGGTACGTGGCGATGTATTTTTGATGCAGAAAACGAACCTATATTTGAACTTGCCAACAAATACAACCTAGCCATTGAAATACATCCTTATGATGGAGAAAAATTTATCAAATTAGAAAATACTTCTTGGCGTTTTCACCTAATATGGATGCTAGCACAATGTGCAGATGCCTATCACTTTTTAACCCTAAATGGGTATGCAGATAAATATCCAAATATGCGCACTTGCTTTGCACATGGTGGGCAATTAGCTCAAATGAATTTAGGAAGGCGTATCCAAGGTTTTGATGGTAGACCAGATTTATTTGAAGGAAAAGAACATCCAAGAAAATCTGTAGGACACAAAAATATTTTCTTTGACACCCTGGTGCATGATACTGGAGGTCTTGAGTTACTCATAAGAAATCAAGGGTCGAAGCAAGTGGTTATGGGCCTAGATGACCCCTACCCCCTTGGGGAAATGGAAAGTGAGCAACAATCCTCATACCCTGGTAAAATTTTAGATCTAGCAATGGAGAGAAAAATACTTACCCCTACTCAGTGTGATGCTATCTGGGAAGACAATGTCATACAATGGCTATGTGGAGACAACCCCGAGGTGAAACAAAAATTAGTGACTAGAATCTTGGGCAACTCCTAACAAAAATATTAAGTGCATTTCCTACCAGAAAATATTGATCAGTACGCTATAGACCACTCTGGGGAGGAGCCAAAACTCCTGCAACAGCTCACTCGTGAAACTTGGCAAAAAGTATTGGCGCCCAGAATGAGCAGCGGGCATTACCAGGGGCGAGTACTTAGCATGATTTCTAAATTAATACAGCCAAAAAATATTTTAGAAATAGGAACTTTTACAGGATATGCTGCGTTGTGCCTTGCCGAGGGTATGCAAGCAAAAGGTTCTCTAGATACCATAGATAGTAATGAAGAGCTGTATGATATACAACGAAAATATTTTGATGCATCTGGCTATGGTGTCCAAATCAAGCAACATACTGGAAATGCTTTGGATATTATCCCTACACTAACAAAAACTTTTGACCTTGTTTTTATTGATGCAGACAAAAGTAACTATGCAAACTATCTTGAACTTTTACTTCCAAAGCTTAGATCTGGAGCAGTTATTTTAAGTGATAATGTACTTTGGAGTGGTAAAGTTGTAGAAAAAGTAAACCCAAAAGATGTAGATACAAAAGCACTTTTACAGTATAACAAAATGCTTAAAGAGCATCCAAAACTAGAAACAGTGTTACTTCCTATTCGAGATGGCCTTACCATCTCAAGAGTAAAATAACTTATTTGTTATACACACTAATTGCTTGCTAAACCTTTTTGACCATATAGACCGATCCCCAATATCCTAGAAGAGCCAAAACACTTCCAACAAGCGCCCCCACTATTATATCACTT
>CAJWXC010000020.1 GCA_913048215.1 uncultured Flavobacteriaceae bacterium
TGCCATGCTGCACGCAACACCTTGGGTAACAACTTCTATAGGGGCTGAGGGGATGTACCCAGATGCCATTATCCCAGATAGTATTGCAGATACTCCAGAAGAATTTGCAGCACTTTGTGTAGCAATCTATACCGATAAAACAAAATGGGAGAAAAACGCTAAAACAAGTATTGATATTATAAAAAAGCGTTATGATGGCAAGGCTCTTGCTAAGGAGTTTATGAACCGCTTAAGTCGTGTAAAACGTCATCTAACTTCTCACAGACAAACACATTTTATAGGGCAAATACTTCAACACCAAAGTTTACAGGCCTCCAAATACCTCAGTAAATGGATTGAAGAAAAAAACAAAGTATAATTTACACTCCCCAAGAGGCTAACTAATTAAAATCTTAAAGAGTGAATTTGTTATTGTTTACAAAAAATAGGGCATTGGCAAAAAATAGTTTTCCTTGCTCCCAAAAAGATCTAAACAGTACATCATCTACAAGATAAACAACACTTCCAGAACCCATTCTAGCCTCCCCAAACACCATTGAGTTTTTTAGTTTAGCTTTTGCTCTGTCTCCAGAAAAACCTGAAACACTTATTGCATCTCCATCAATATATCCCACATTATAACCATCTTCCATAAACTGGTAAGAGGTGCTGCCTTGCTTTAATGAAAAATAAGTATCTCCATATCCAAACGCCAAGGGATGTGAAGCATCTATTGCGATTTTGTAAATGCTTCCGGTTATAAAATTAGTCACACTCTCACTCTCACGCTTATCATAAGGAGTAAGGTTTGATGTACTTTGATCTTGTTCTAGATCTTCATGTTCATTGTTTTTTAAATCAAATCCTTTTTTGTCTAAAAAGCTTCGCGTGGCACTTCCCATGGCTATTACTTTTCCACCATTGCGTATCCATTTTTTCAATTCCTTAATCTGCTGCTCTCCCAGTAGATTGTTGTAACGTCCTTCAGGCAATACCAAAACATTGTATCTGGCTAGTCTTGAAAAAGACAAACTTTGTGTCCCTATGTGAGTTACAGGGTAGTGTAATTGTTTTTCAAAGAAATGCCATAGGGACCCATAACTCAAAGAAGATACTCCATCACCTTTTAAAAGCGCTATTTTTGGAGCATTAATCATTTTTATATCTGGAGATCCCATGTCTGTTCTGGTATCACCAAAAGTAGTGTTTGATGCAAATAATGTGCGATCATGATTATTGGCAATCTCATTTAATTCTTGGTAGAAGTTGAGGTTGCCTTTATTGTCACTTTTTGTGATTACTAAACTACCTCTGTCAAAATTTTCTCCATCAAAGCGTAGTTTTTTCTCTGTAAAACGCACCTTAATATTTTGCTGTAAAAGTGCTGCTAAAAAACGTGCATCTTTGATGGTGTTCCAAGATGCTATAAATCCTGCGGCTGTTGTATTGGTGTTTTCTTTACTTTTTAGTGTTTTGCTCTGGGTTGCATTCACTAACGTTTTAGAAGCAACAGCTTCTAAACCATAAGCGTAAGGAATACTCCAGGCTGTGATGTCATAGGTTAGGGGTTCCTCAAGGCTTGCATCTGGTTCAAATAAAACTTTAATCATTTTCCCTTTTGGTTGATTGGTGCTTACCACCAAAGCTCCGTTGGTATTCATTGAGCCTTTATCAGCAGTTGTGTAGTGATACCCAGAAACATTTCCTTGTCCTGCGTATCCATAAGAAATCTCATGTTTGTTGAGTAATTGTGTGAGTTGTGCAATTTTATCTGGATGTCCCTGGAGCACATAACTTTTATAAGTAAGGGCATCATTGGTAAAGAATTTTTTAAACTCTGTGTTTAATTTTGCTGCATTTTTACTACCCATTTCAACGGTAGATATCCCAGTGGTGGTATGGTGTGCCACTCGGTCTACAAGGGTTAACTCGTATCCCTCATCTGTGTTAATCCCCAAACCTGCGCGGCCATGTCCGGCCTGTTCATAGGTCATGCCTATGGCGCCCATAAAAGTTGGGTAGGTGTCTCCATAACTTGGGTATAATAAATCAAAGCGCTCTCTAGTGAAAAACAACCAGCCCTCTTGGTCAAAATATCTAGCATGATTTTTTCCAATTTGTGTTTGAAAATCACGTTGAAAATCACTAATTACCTCATGAAATGGTTCTGCGGCTGGCGCAAAATAATAGGGCTCATTGATGCCCTGTTCATGAAAATCAACATGGATGTGAGGCATCCATTTATTATAAACTTTTAAACGCTGTTGGGTTTCTACTTGTGTGGCCCAAGCCCAATCTCTATTTAGGTCAAATAGATAATGGTTAGGTCTTCCACCAGGCCAAGGCTCGTTATGCTCATCTGCATCTTGACCCGCATTGTAAGGAGTAGATTTTACTTGATTGTACCAGTTTGCATATCTATCTCTACCATCTGGGTTTACACATGGGTCAATAATCACTACTGTATTTTCAAGCCATTGTTGCTTTTTAGTTATTAAATCATAGACAGTGGTCATAGCTGCCTCTGTGCTTGACGCTTCATTACCATGTACATTATAACTTAGCCAAACAATTGCTTTTGTTGGTGTTGCCTCTCCTTTTATAATACCAGTGTTTTTTAAGTTGTCTAAACGTATTTGTTCTGCGTTTTCTATGTTTTGTGCACTAGAGACTACTGCATATGTTAAGCTGCGTCTTTCATTGGTTTTTCCGTAGGCTTGGAACTGGACCATGTCGCTATGTAAAGCTACATGCTCAAAATAGGCTACCACATCTGCATGACGTGTGAATTGTGTTCCAATGGTATAGCCTAAAAATTCGCTTGGAGATTGAAGCTGTCCATAACCTATAGCATTTACAAAAAGTACAAGTGTAATAATTACGTTTTTCATAGTCTTTTTTGGTGTAATAATTTCAAATGCTAATATACCCTGAAATTTAATAAAACTGGTGCTTATCAAAAATTTAGTCTACAAAATAGGGCTGTTTCATTGTTAATTATTTTAAAAATTTCTTTTCAGAAATGATAGTTATTAATTAAAGGGTATTTTTGTTTTATGCCATCAACTTCTATTTCATATTCACAGACTGGTTATTTTTCAAAGACAATGAGTGATTATCTCAAGCAAGATTCATCACTAGAGTCTTTCTACGGGAAATTTCCAACTCTAAAGGGTATCAAACAGCAATTAGAAGAAAAACAAAAAAACTTCTCTAAAAATGGAAGAAGTGTTTTGGTATCTCAACTTGAAAAACAGTATCAGGACTTTGTTATAACTCAAGCTACGCAGGATAATATTAATGCCTTGTCTAAAAGTTCAACATTTACTGTTACCACCGGCCATCAGCTTAATTTGTTTACCGGCCCCATGTATTACATATACAAAATACTCTCTGTTATTAACCTTACAGAACAACTCACCAAAAAGTATCCAGAAAATAGTTTTGTGCCGGTATTTTGGATGGCTACAGAAGATCATGATTTCCAGGAAATTAATGGATTTAATTTTAAAGGAAATAAAATTAAATGGGATACCAATCAAAGCGGTCCTGTAGGTAGATTTTCTACAAAGGTTTTACAGGAATTAGTTACGGTTTTAAAAACCGAATTTGGTCAAACCACCAATGGTCGTTATTTGCTTGATCTTTTTCAAAAGGCTTACACACAAAACGACACGTTAGCTCAAGCCACCCGGTTTATTACCAATGCGCTTTTTGGCAGCTATGGTATTGTTGTTTTAGATGGTGATGACCGTAGATTAAAAAAACAATTCATTTCTTATGTAGAAGCAGAGTTATTTGCTAAAAAGGGCCACAAAGAAATTTCCAATACAACCCAAAGATTAGTTTCTCTTGGATATCCCCAGCAGGTACATCCAAGAGAAATAAATTTGTTTTATATCAAAGATGAATTAAGAGAACGTATCATAGAGAAAGACGGTATGTTTTTAATTAACAATACATCTATGGTTTTTTCTAAAGCCCAGATGCAAAAGCAGCTATCAAATTATCCAGAGCGTTTTTCTCCTAATGCTTTGTTGCGTCCTTTGTATCAAGAAGTTGTTTTGCCCAACCTATGCTATGTTGGTGGCGGTGGTGAACTTGCTTATTGGTTTCAACTGAAAGATTATTTTGAATCTGTTGGGGTTGCTTTTCCTGTTTTGCTGCTTCGTAATAGTGCCATTTTAGCCAATATAAAATTAGAAAGTAGGTTAAAAAAATTAGATGTTTCTGTTCAAGATATATTTAAAAAAGATACAGCTCTTTCTTCTTGGTTTGTAAACAAGGTCTCAAATATTTCCATAGATTTCTCCTCCCAGCAAAGGCATCTTGAAAAACAGTTTGAGCACCTTTACACGATAGCTGGCCAAACCGACGCCTCTTTTTTAGGAGCTGTTGCGGCTCAGCAAAAGAAACAAACTAACGGCCTTTTGCATTTAGAAAAACGTCTTTTAAATGCGCAGAAAAGAAAACATGCTGATCAATTAAGTAGACTAATTAGGTTGCGCAGTGAGATTTTTCCACAAGGAGGTCTGCAAGAAAGAATAACAAATTTTTCTGAATTTTATCTGGAATATGGAACCAGCTTACTACCTACTATAAAGGAGAATTTAAAACCTCTTGAGGGAAAGTTTACTTTTATTTATTTACCATAAACTGCCTTGTTTACATCTTTGTTGAAATTTGCAATAAATTCTTTAGCCAAGCCCTAGCAAAATTACTTTTTTGAAGTATTTTTGTTTATGCAAAATAACGTCCTCATTCTTGATTTTGGTTCTCAATACACGCAGCTCATTGCTAGACGTGTAAGAGAGTTAAACATCTACTGCGAAATACATCCTTACAACAAAGTACCACAAGATTTATCAACGTTTAAAGCTGTTATTTTATCTGGAAGCCCTTCTTCGGTTCGATCAGATCAAGCGCCAGCTCCAGATCTCTCTAAGATAAAAGGAATTTTACCTTTATTGGGTGTTTGTTATGGTGCTCAGTATTTAGCGCATTTTTTTGGAGGGAAAGTTTCCCCATCAAACATTAGAGAGTATGGACGTGCTAATTTAACCACCATACATGACCATGATGGTTTGTTTGCAGGTATTAGTGAAGACACTCAGGTATGGATGAGCCATAGCGATACCATTAGTGAGTTACCACATAAAGGGGTGCGGTTGGCCAGCACTAATGATGTTGCCAACGCAGCCTACAGAATTGAAGGAGAAGACACCTATGCTATACAGTTTCATCCAGAGGTCTATCACACTCAAGATGGTAAACAACTATTAGATAATTTCTTAATTGAAATTGCAGGAGTGGATCCTACCTGGACACCTGCAGCTTTTGTGGATACTACAGTAGCACAGTTAAAAGAAAAAATTGGTGATCAAAAAGTTGTGTTAGGACTAAGTGGAGGTGTAGACTCTACCGTGGCAGCCATTTTATTACACAAAGCAATTGGAGAAAACCTGTACTGCATTTTTGTAAATAACGGACTTCTGCGTAAAGACGAATTTTCTAGTGTCTTAGAACAGTACAAAGGCATGGGCTTAAATGTGAAAGGGGTTGATGCCGCAGACCGTTTCATGAAGGCATTGAAAGACAAGTCTGACCCAGAACAAAAACGCAAAGCTATTGGAGGTACTTTTATTGACGTGTTTGATGATCAGGCTACAGCAATTAAAGATGTAGTTTTTCTAGCTCAAGGTACTATTTATCCAGATGTGATTGAGAGTGTTTCTGTCAATGGACCTTCTGTAACTATAAAATCACACCACAATGTAGGTGGTTTGCCAGATTACATGAAATTAAAGATTGTGGAGCCTCTACGTATGTTATTTAAAGATGAGGTCCGTCGTGTTGGCGCACAGATGGGTATAGATCCAAAATTATTGGGGCGTCATCCCTTTCCAGGTCCTGGTTTAGCCATTCGTATTTTAGGAGACGTCACACCAGAGAAAGTACGTGTTTTACAAGAGGTGGATCATATCTTCATTGAAGGTCTTAGAAAATGGGATTTATATGATAAAGTATGGCAGGCAGGAGCTATGTTATTGCCAGTAAATAGTGTTGGGGTGATGGGTGATGAGAGAACCTATGAAAAAGTAGTAGCCCTCCGTGCTGTAGAAAGCACAGATGGTATGACTGCAGACTGGGTTGATTTACCCTACAAATTTTTGCAAGAGACTAGCAATAATATTATAAATAGAGTCAAAGGGGTTAATAGAGTAGTGTACGACATTAGTAGCAAGCCACCTGCAACCATAGAGTGGGAGTAGCCTTTGAGATAGGTTAGTATAATTTTTTGATGGCTATAGGTTTCTTGGCACTAGTTTTGTATTATGATGTTTAATAACCTTTGACGGTATCAGTCGCTTTTTATCTTGAATTTTTGAGGCATTTATAAAAACACAAACATGAAGTATTTAATTTTTCTTTCCATGGGGTGTATTTTTTTTATCAGTAGCTTGGCTATTGCACAAAAAGAGTATCAAACCCATAGGGTTCAAAAAAATCAAACCCTATCCCAAATTGCTTCATTATATGGGGTTTCTCAGGCTGAAATACAAAACCGAAACCCTGAAATTGAAAATGAACTAGCACCAGGTACTTTGCTTATAATACCTGCCCAGAGCAAATCAATAGATACTCAAAACCCTCCCAAATTTAAAAAACACAGAGTAAGACGAAAAGAAACCCTTTTTACTATTTCAAAAAAATACAATGTTTCCATTGATGCAATAAAACGATTCAACAAACAGCTCTACGCACGTCAAATAAAAAAAGGAGAAAGATTGCAAATACCAATACATTTACAAATAACAGACGCTAGTGTATTGACTCCCAAAGATGCTGCAAACTCTGGAGGAATTACTCCAGATGTGTCAGGGCTTTCAAAACACGTCGTTAAGGCAAAAGAAACACGTTATGGCATTGCTAGAATGTATGGAATAACAGTGAGTGAGTTAGAGAAAATAAATCCTGAATTAGGGGAGGGACTTGCTCAAGACGCAGTTATTAATGTTCCATCAAAAGCTATTTTACAGACCGCAATTGCAGAGAAAGGGTATCGATTTTATGAGGTACAACCCAAAGAAGGTTTTTATAGATTAAAAGTGAAAACCAACCTAACTAAAGAACAAATTATTGCTTTAAATCCTTATGCCAAAGATGGTTTGCAGCAGGGTATGATTTTAAAAATCCCAACAGATACCACAACTACAGTAGCCCACCAAATTAACTTAAGAGATTTACAACAGACAATTATTGACACCTCACAAAAAAGAATTGCAGTATTACTTCCTTTTAGGTTAAATAATATAGTTTCAGACTCCTTATCAGTAAAACAAGAGGAAATAAAAAGAAACAGGTTGATGTCTCTGTCTTTAGATTTTTACAGTGGGCTTTTAATGGCTACAGAGTTTGCCAAAGACAAAGGAATTTCCTTGCAACTTGATGTCTTTGATACCCAGTACAACACTACCACCGTTGGTAATGTCATTAGAAATAATGGTTTTGATAATTTTGATGCTGTTATAGGACCCCTGGGTCAAAAAAACATAGAAAAAGCAGCTGCTATGCTGCAGGATATTAATGTGCCTATTTTTTCTCCCCTGAGCAACAAACAAATCAAGGTTTCTAAAAATGTATTTCAAAGTTTACCAAGTGATGCAATGCTAGAGGATGGCATGCTTGAGTATATAGTATCTGGAATGAGTGACAAGAATTTGATTGTAATTACAGATAGTACCAAAACTGCCCAATTAGCAAAAATAATGTCGGTTATCCCAGATGCTAAAACAATTTCTTTACGTAAGGAAGGTTTTTTACGTCTCGAGGATATTGAAAGTCAAATAGATGAGACCAAAGAAAACTGGGTAATTCTCGAAGCTACAGACCCTATTTTAATAAGTAACGTGGTTGGAGTTTTAAATGGGCTTCCAGTTATTGATCCAGACCTAGAAGAAGACGAAGAACCTGTAGATTACGAGATACGATTGTTTAGTTTAGATAAAAATGCAGCCTTTGATTACCATGACGTTTCTAATGTTCATCTAGCAGAGTTAAACTTTACATTTCCCTCTGTTAATAAAAGTTATAATTACAAGGATAAAAATGCTTTTTTAGTTAGTTACAAAAATAAATACGGGGTGTTGCCAAATCGGTTTGCTGTTCGTGGTTTTGATTTAACTTACGATGTTATTTTAAGATTAGCCAGTTCAGAGGATATATTTACATCTTCCAAGCAAGAGTTCGAAACACAGTATATTGAAAATAAATTCAGGTATTCAAAAAGTCTTTTATCTGGCTATAACAATACTGCCTTTTATATTATTAAGTATCAAGAAAATCTCCAATTTCAAGTTTTAGAATAATGAGTACAGCCAAAGTTACATACCAATCAAGCCTAAGAACATCTTGCCAACACCTAAAATCTGGCACAACTTTTATTACAGATGCCCCTACAGATAACAACGGAAAAGGAGAAGCTTTCTCTCCTACAGACACCATTGCAACAGCACTTGGGAGTTGTATGCTTACCGTTATGGGGATAAAGGCAAATACAATGGAAGATGTTTCTATTGATGGCGCTACGGCGCTTGTAACAAAAACAATGTCCAGTAATCCAAGACGTATTTCTAAAATTGAGGTAGTGCTCCACTTCCCCCAAAAACTAGAGGCTAAGACTCAAAAAATATTAGAAAATACTGGCAATACCTGTCCTGTTCACTATAGTATACATCCAGATATTGAAAAAGTAGTTACCTATCATTGGGGGTGATTTTAACACTTAGCGCCTGTTTTGTAAGATAATGGTAGTAAATCTTTAAAATTTTACCCTTTGTTATCTAATATTTCAACAAACAAATAATTGTACCCTATGGCTTCTGGATCAAAAAAACCGCTTTCTGCTCCACAACATTTGGTAAGATTGGCAAACTACAAAATGCCGTTCGGGAAATATAAAAACTGGTATTTGGTCAACATACCTGAGTCTTATTATGTATGGTTTAAACAAAAGGGTTTTCCTGAGGGCGCCCTTGGAAATCTTTTGCAAGAAATGTATGAAATTAAACTCAATGGCCTTGAAGACTTAATTAGGCCCTTGATTAAAAAATAATCTTATTTTATTCCGTTTTTAAAGCAACCATTGTTACAAAATGACGTCTTAGATATGTAACTGATAAAAAAGCCTATGTATTTAATCGCAAAATCTGTGTCAAAATGGTACCCAGAACTCTTCTTAATTATTTCTGTTATCGTTTATTGGGCATTGACAGCAACTCTTGTCAATCCAGTTGCTATTTCACTGCTAGTATTATTGGTAGCTCAACTTAGGTTTAAAAATAAGACATTTGGTATTGTGCTTTCTTTTGTTTTTATGCTGCTTAGTTTTTACATGCTACTGGCAATTTTCTCAGATATAGTAAACCTAGATTTTTTCTATCCTAGGGGTTTATTAATGCTTTGTTTTGGTGTGCTTTATTTTGGAGGTACTGCCTATTTTGCATTTGTTTTACTCAGAAAAAACAATAACACAATCAATGAGCGTTTGCCTATTGGTAATGATTAATGTTTTTTTAAAATTTGTTTTTTAATAGCGTGACTATTACCCTTAAAAATTTCCGTTCCTTTCTTTAAAAATAGTATGTAGATATGGGTTAAAATACCTAACTTTACATCCCGTATACAAACTAAGTTAAGGCCATTCATGAGTACTACAAAATACATCTTCGTTACGGGCGGGGTTTCGTCTTCTTTAGGCAAAGGAATCATTGCAGCATCTCTTGCAAAACTACTGCAGGCAAGAGGATATAGAGTTACTATCCAAAAATTAGATCCTTACATTAACGTAGATCCAGGAACGTTGAACCCTTATGAACATGGGGAGTGTTATGTTACAGATGATGGCGCAGAGACAGACCTAGACCTTGGTCATTATGAGCGTTTTTTAAATGTTCCTACCTCACAGGCCAATAATGTTACCACCGGCAAAATTTACCAAAGTGTTATTGAAAAGGAGCGTCGAGGTGAGTTTTTGGGCAAAACTGTACAGGTAATTCCTCACATTACAAATGAAATTAAAGAACGCATCCAGATACTGGGGAAAAGCGGAGATTTTGATATAGTTATTACAGAGATAGGGGGTACTGTAGGAGATATAGAATCTTTACCCTACATAGAATCTGTACGTCAATTGAAATGGGAATTAGGAAATCAAAACTGCTTGGTAATTCACTTAACTCTTATTCCATACCTCTCTGCAGCTGGTGAGTTAAAAACAAAACCTACCCAGCATTCTGTAAAAACCTTAATGGAGAGTGGTATACAGGCAGATGTATTAGTTTGCAGAACTGAGCATCATTTAAGTGATGAGTTGCGTCACAAACTAGCGTTATTTTGTAACGTCAATAAAGAAGCCGTTATAGAATCTATAGATGCATCTACTATTTATGATGTACCCAATTTGATGTTGGAGGAAGGCCTAGATACAGTAGCGTTACAAAAATTAGGTTTAAATAATACACAACGTCCACCTCTAACTGCTTGGAATGAATTTGTAAAAAGATATAAAAACCCAAAGGCGCATGTCACCATTGGTTTAATTGGTAAATACGTTGAGCTTCAGGATAGTTATAAGTCAATTCTTGAATCTTTTATTCATGCAGGAGCTGCCAATGAAGTGAAAGTGAAAGTACAATCTATACATTCAGAATTTTTGGATGCATCTACTGTGGATGCACAAATGAAAGAATTAGATGCTGTGCTTGTAGCGCCAGGATTTGGAGAGCGAGGTATAGAGGGTAAAATAGAGGCAGTGCGATATGCAAGAGAAAATAAACTTCCTTTTTTGGGTATTTGCCTCGGAATGCAAATGGCCGTGATAGAATATAGTCGAAATGTGCTAGGATTAAAAGATGCGAATTCTACAGAGATGGATGAAAACACACCTTTTCCTGTGATAGATTTGATGGAAGAGCAAAAGACAATAACAGACAAAGGAGGAACCATGCGCCTTGGTGCATGGGCTTGTGAGCTTACAGATGATAGTATTGTAAAACAGGTATATGGTGTTGCTGCTATTCAAGAAAGACACCGTCATCGTTTTGAATATAACAATGCATATAGAGATCAATTAGAGGCTGCTGGCTTAAAAACTACGGGTATCAACCCAGAAACAAATTTAGTAGAGATTGTAGAGATTGAAGACCATCCTTGGTTTATAGGGGTGCAATACCATCCAGAATATAAAAGCACTGTTGCCAACCCGCATCCGCTATTTGTGAGTTTGGTTGCTGCTGCCCTGAACTATTGTAAGGCCAAGTAGACAATATGGCGTAATTAGAACTTGGGCTAGATTATTGAAATATAATTATAGAGCTAGCTTGAGTTAGCACTAAAATGTTAAACAACCAAAACCAATTACTTGGTTTTATTATTTCCGCAGAAAATTTAAAAGTGGAGCATCATTATGGAAGAAAAGAAATTTGATTTAAACTCGATTATAGGTTTTGTATTAATTGGAGCCATTTTTATTTGGATGTTGTATTTACAACAACCCACTCAAGAAGAAATTGCTGCCCAAGAAGCAGAAATAGAAGCAAAGGCAAAGGCTGCTGCAGATATGGCGGCCTCTAAGGCATCTGGTGTTGATGTTACTCTAGATGAGGCAACTCAGAGCATGGCCTCTGATAGCGCCACAGATTCTTTAGGAATGCAAAAGCTTCAAAACAGATTAGGATCTTTTGCCTATTCTGCAAGTCTTCCCTCTGCAAGTGATGCAACTACCACCATAGAGAATGATGTTTTATCTTTAACCATAAGCAATAAAGGTGGGTATGTAACCCAGGCTCGTTTAAAAAAACACACAACCTATGATTCTATCCCGGTATATCTTATAAAAGATGGCAATGCAAGTTTAAATTTTCAGTTTTCTGCAGAAAATAGATTGTTAAACTCACAGGAGTTATACTTTGCCCCTAGATTATCTCAAAATGGGAATAATCAAGTACTCACCATGCGCTTAAAAGCTTCTGAAACCTCTTATCTAGAATACAGATATGAGCTTATACCTGGGGAGTACATGACCAATTTTAGTATTAAATCTCAAGGGCTGGAAGATGTTTTAAACACTACCCAACCGATGTATTTAGATTGGAAGCTCAAAGGGTTTAGACATGCAAAAAGTATTAGCTATGAAAATAGATACTCTAGATTAACCTATGAGTATGAAACCGACAAGTATTCAAAGCTTTCTCCAACGGGAGAGGATCAAGATGTTGAGGTAGGTGTTAATTGGTTAAATTTTAGACAGCACTTTTTTAGTTCTATGTTGCTTACAGACACCTCTTTTAAAGAAGTTGCCTTCAGCTCTAGAGATCTTGTTGAGGACGAAACGGTAGATACAGTGTATACAAAGCAATACGGAGCTAAAATATTAATTGAGCCAAAGGCAGGGGCAGTTTCTCAAAACATGAACATGTACTACGGCCCAACAGATTATAAAATATTTAAAAAGTATGATCGTGATCTAGACCAAGCAATGCCGCTTGGTTGGGGTATTTTTGGCATGATCAACAAATACGTAATTATCCCACTATTTGGTTTTCTTAGTGGGTTTTTACCTGCTGGAATTGCAATTATTATGCTAACAATTTTATTGAAGTTGGCACTATCTCCAGTTCAATACAAGCAGTATGTAGCCCAAGCAAAAATGAAAGTTCTTAAACCAGAGATTGATGCTATTAAAGAACGTTTGGGTGATAATAAAATGAAAATACAGCAAGAAACAATGAAGTTGCAAAACATTGCAGGTGCGAGCCCCCTCAAGGGTTGCTTGCCCGCTCTTCTGCAAATACCTGTATTCTATGCTTTGTTTACTTTTTTCCCAACTGCTTTTGATCTACGTCAAAAAAGTTTCTTGTGGGCAGATGATTTATCTAGTTATGATACTGTGTATCAATTCCCTGCAGGATTTTCTATTCCTTTTTATGGAGATCATGTAAGTTTATTTCCTATCCTAGCTTCCCTTGCAATATTTTGGTATATGACAATGACCATGGGACAAAACATGCAAGCTCAGCAACAGCCAGGGATGCCAAACATGAAAATATTAATGTATTTGTCTCCGCTGTTTATGTTAGTGTTCTTCAATAATTATGCTAGTGGATTATCATTGTATTACTTTATATCCAATTTAATTACTATTGGTATTATGTTGGTAATTAAAAATATGATTATTGATGAGGACAAAATAAAAGCCCAAATTATAGCAAGTAAAGCTAAGCCCAAGAAACAAAATAAGTTTCAGAAAAAAATGGCAACGATGATGGAGCAAGCAGAGGAGCAAAAAAAGTTGCAAAAGAAGAAGAAAAAATAATAATATTTACTTGCCTACAATAAAAGAGGTAGTTCTAGTAATAGGGTTATTGTATAACACAAAACGCCAATATCTATGAGAAAGATTGTTGTATTTGTTTTTATATTTAGTTTTTCTGTGGTGGCTCTTTTAGGGCAACAAATCAACCAAAAGGATGCCAATGGACTTCGTCAAGGACTTTGGAAAAAACAGTATCCTGACTCCCAGCAACTTCGTTACCAAGGAAACTTTGTTGATGATAAAGAAGTAGGTACTTTTTACTTTTATTGCCAGAGCTGTGGGGAGCAACCTATTTGTGTTAAAGAATTTTTTTTAGAGGCCCCAACAAAGGTTAGGTATTATAGTAAAACAGGAGATTTGCTTAGTGAGGGTTTAATGAGCGGTAAACAGCGTACAGGTTTATGGCGTATTTTTCATGAAAATTCTCAAAAAGTGATGACCAGAGAAATGTATGTCTTGGGCAAACTTCACGGAGAAATAACCACCTATTATCCCTCTGGAGAAATAATTGAAACAACAAATTATGTCAATGGTTTAAAACAAGGAAAGAATTCTTATTATGCTCCAAATGGGGTTAAATTAAAAGAGCTATCTTATAGAAATGACCTTTTAGACGGTCCTGCCACCTATTATTCTCATAGGGGCAAGATTACCATGCAGGGAGATTACAAAAATGGTGCTCATTATGGTGTATGGAATTATTATAAAGATGGAAAATTTCTAGTAAGTGAAACCTTTCCAAAGCCACAAAATAAAAACAAGTAATATTCTAAAGGCAGCACCTGCCTTTATCTTTAAAAATTGAAAATGAAACGTGTAGTTGTTGGTCTTAGCGGAGGAGTAGACTCTAGTGTTGCTGCATATCTTTTAAAGCAACAAGGCTATGAGGTTATTGGCCTTTTCATGAAAAACTGGCACGACGATTCTGTAACCATTAGTGAGGAGTGTCCGTGGCTAGAAGATAGCAACGATGCTATGTTAGTGGCTCAAAAATTAAACATTCCTTTTCAGACAGTAGATTTAAGCCAGCAATACCAAGAGCGTATTGTTGACTATATGTTTAGAGAGTATAAAATGGGCAGAACACCAAACCCAGATATACTTTGTAATCGTGAAATTAAGTTTGATGTATTTATGAAAATTGCCTTGGATTTGGGTGCAGATTTTGTTGCAACGGGCCATTATTGTAGAAAAACTACTCAAAGTATTAAGGGCAAGGAAGTTTATAGTTTGTTATCTGGAAAAGATACCAACAAAGATCAAAGTTATTTTTTATGTCAATTATCTCAAGCACAACTGGCAAAAACTTTGTTTCCTATTGGTGAGATTTTAAAACCAGATGTTCGTAAAATTGCAGCCCAGCAAGATTTAATAACCGCAGATAAAAGAGATTCTCAAGGGCTCTGTTTTATAGGTAAAGTACGGTTGCCAGAATTTCTGCAACAACAATTAGCACCCAAAAAAGGAACTATTGTTGAGATAGCCTCAGATAGCCAAAAATATAACCCAACACCAAGTAGCTTTTCTTCAGAAATGGAAAGACTACAATTCTTGTCCACGAAAATATCCTATAGCACCGCAGATGGTAAAGTAGTAGGAGAACATCAAGGTGCCCATTACTTTACAAACGGCCAACGTAAAGGGCTGGCTGTTGGAGGAACAAAAGAGCCTTTGTTTGTAATAGCTACAGATGTCAAAGAAAATGTAATTTATACCGGCCAAGGAAAAAATCATCCAGGTTTATACCGCAGCGGCTTGTTTGTAAAACAAGACGAAATACACTGGATACGAAAAGATCTTAGCATTTTAGAAGGAGAAACTTTAGAGGTTATGGCTCGTATTCGTTACAGGCAAAAACTAGAAAAAGCAACACTTCACCAAACACCAATGGGTATGTATGTTATTTTTGACAACCCTCAATCTGCCATTACCCAAGGGCAATTTGTTGCTTGGTACCAGGAGGGTCAATGTTTGGGTAGCGGTGTTATTTCTTAAGTCAAATATATTGTACCTTTATAACCCTTTTTAAGGCTTAATTAACTATAACAAACAAATCAACAATGAAAAAAATAGGATTACTTTTATCTTTTTTGTTTTTTCAAGTTAGTATAGTGTATGGGCAAGAGGATGCCTTGGTCTTTTTTCAGGACAAAGAAAATGTAGCTACTGCTCTTGAAAATCCTATTTCTATTTTAACACAAAAAGCAATAGATAGAAAATTATTGCATAATACCCCCATTGATGTTAGAGACGTTCCTGTTAATGAGTCATACATAGCTACTATAAAAGACATCTCGGGCATTACAGTTTTTGCAAAATCAAAGTGGATGAATTGTGTATATGTTAGAGGTGATTTGCAAAGTCTAGAGGCCCTTGAAGGATTAGACTTTGTATCTGATGTTGAGTTTGCAGATAAAAGTTTAAATTTAGGTCCTATTATTGGCAATCCAACAGAGGATAAATTTCAAATAGAAAAGCAATCCAATAAAATAGTCTATGATTATGGAGCAGCCACCAATCAAGTAGAGATGATTGCTGCCAATTATTTGCATCAGCAAGATTTTACAGGTGTGGGTATTGATATTGCTGTTTTGGATAGTGGCTTTCCTGGGGTGTTAACAAATCCAGCCTTTGAATCTATACTAAATCAAGGAAGGCTTTTGGGTACTTATAATTTTATAACCAGAGATGAACCTATAGATACCTCGAGTTCTCATGGTTCAAAAACCTTTAGTGATATTGGAGGATATTTAGAAGGCCAATTTGTGGGTACTGCACCTGGTGCTTCTTTTTACCTATATGTCACAGAAGATGTAACTCAAGAAAATCCAGTGGAGGAGGCTTGGTGGGTAGAGGCCCTAGAACGCGCAGATAGTCTTGGAGTTAGCCTTGTTAATACCTCCCTTGGATATCAAGACTATGACAACCCAGCATACACCCACTCTTATGAAGATTTAGACGGATTTACTACCATCGCAGCAAGGGGAGCCAATCATGCCTTTGATAAAGGAATGTTATTACTAACCTCTGCCGGAAATGATGGACAATCTTTTGGCTATGTAGCAACTCCAGCAGATGCTCCAGGATGCCTAAGTATTGGAGCAGTAGATCAAGACGGAATATACGCAGGCTTTAGTTCTTATGGTCCTAACGCTTCAGGGCTTAGAAAACCAGATGTGATGGCACAAGGGGTCTCTGCAGCTGTAGTAGATCAAAATGGCGCTGTAGATTTTAATAGTGGTACTTCTTTTAGCTCCCCAATTATGGCTGGAGCTATCGCTAGTTTATGGCAATCAAGACCTGAGGCAACCAATGCACAAATCATGCAAATAGTGAGAGCCTCAGCCCATTTGTTTGAAAATCCAACAGATCTTATGGGGTATGGCATACCAAATTTTGAAACAGCTTATAATGCCCTGCAGATTCTTGGAGCACAAACTGATTTTTTAGAAATTCAGTTTGCTATGTATCCAAACCCTGCCCAAGATATTATTTCTTTTAACATTCCTAGTGCCATAGAAAAAGCGCAGGTGTGTGTCTTTACAGTTAGTGGTCAGCAGGTAATTTCCTCAAAAATAACCCCGAATCAAAACACTGTAGATATCTCTGGGGTAGCATCAGGAGTGTATATTGCAAAGGTGGTGTCTGGTACAATTAAAAATTCTTTTAAATTGATAAAAAAATAGTGGAAAATAGAATCACAAAACTTTTTAAAATACAATACCCACTCATTCAGGCTGGTATGATTTGGAATAGTGGCTGGAAACTAGCAAGCGCCGTTAGCAATGCAGGTGGTCTAGGAATTATTGGTGCAGGCTCTATGTATCCAGATGTGTTACAAGAACATATTACAAAATGTAAAGCGGCTACCTCAAAACCTTTTGGAGTAAATGTCCCTATGTTGTATCCAAACATAGATCAGATTATTGAAATCATTATTAAAGAAAAGATTCCTATTGTTTTTACATCTGCAGGAAATCCAAAAACACATACTAGGCGTTTAAAGCAGCATGGTATTACAGTAGTACATGTTGTTAGTAGTGTGAAATTTGCTTTAAAAGCACAAGACGCAGGAGTAGACGCCGTGGTTGCAGAGGGTTTTGAGGCTGGAGGCCATAATGGTCGTGATGAGACTACCACCTTTACTTTGATACCAATGGTGAAAGAACAAATAAGTATACCCCTAATAGCGGCTGGCGGTATTGCAGATGGCAGAGGAATGTTGGCTGCAATGATTTTAGGGGCAGATGGTGTACAAATAGGGAGTAGGTTTGTTGCAAGCCAGGAGAGTAGTGCGCATCAAGATTTCAAACAAGAGGTTATTAAGGCTAAAGAGGGAGACACTCTATTAACCTTAAAAGAACTAGCACCAGTACGCCTTCTTAAAAATAAGTTTTTTGATCAAGTAATGGAGCTATACAAAACAAATCCAAGCAAAGAACAACTAACCCAGCTTTTGGGCAGAGCAAGAGCAAAGCGGGGTATGTTTGAGGGTGATTTGGAAGATGGAGAACTAGAAATAGGTCAAGTAGCTGGGCTTATACATCAAATTAAGCCTGCTGCTCAAATTGTTATCGAAATTATAGAACAGTTTAATACACTAAACGAAAAAAAGGTTATTATATAACTCATAGGATACTAGTATCTTTGAAAAAAAACACAACAGATGCCATTAAATAATAATGATATTTTTAAAAAATTACGAGTTGCTCATAAACTTCGTGATGATGATATTGTAACGATATTAAAATTGGTAGATTTCAATGTTACAAAAAGCGAATTAGGTGCTTTATTTAGAAATGAAAATCATCCAAAATATGTTGAATGTGGCGACCAGATCCTTCGTAATTTTTTAAACGGTCTTATTATACACCTTCGTGGGCCCATGCCAAAGAAAATTAAGAGGCCAATAGTGCAAAAATAGAAGTGTTTTACCCACATAATTGGACACTCATTTATTGGTGAAGCACAGTTTAAAAAATTAGTCAAATCTGATAACATTTATTATTTTTGCATCACTTTTGAGGTAATGTTTCATTGCCAAAAATTTTTAGTAATTAAATAGGTCCCCGTCTTCACGGGCATAAATATGAATTTACACGAATATCAAGGAAAAGAAGTACTAAGTAGCTTTGGTGTTACTATCCAACGAGGAATTGTAGCCCAAACTCCAGATCAGGCAGTAGCTGCCGCAAAAAAGCTAACTCAAGAAACCGGAACCAGTTGGCATGTTATTAAGGCTCAGGTGCACGCAGGTGGACGTGGTAAAGGTGGAGGAGTAAAACTAGCCAAAAATCTTGATGAGGTAAAAAGCATTGCCAATGATATAATTGGTATGAACCTTATTACTCCTCAAACTAGCGCTGAAGGTAAAAAAGTACACCAAGTACTTATTGCTGAAGATGTGTATTATCCTGGCCATAGTGAGCCAGAAGAATATTACATAAGTGTGCTGTTAAATCGTGTAACGGGTAAAAATATGGTTATGTATTCTACCGAAGGTGGAATGGATATAGAAACTGTAGCAGAACAGACGCCACATTTAATTTTTCATGAAGAAATTGATCCTGCAACGGGATTACTTCCTTTTCAAGCAAGAAAGGTTGCTTTCAATCTTGGATTAAGTGGTATGGCTTTCAAGCAAATGACAAAATTTGTTACTGCACTTGTAAAGGCCTATGAATCTAGTGATTCATCAATGTTTGAAATTAATCCAGTTTTAAAAACTAGTGATGATAAAATTATTGCTGTTGATGCTAAAGTAAGTATTGATGATAATGCGCTGTACCGTCATAAAGATTATGAGGCTATGCGTGATTTACGTGAAGAAAATCCTGTAGAGGTAGAGGCTAGAGCGGTGGGTTTAAACTATGTTGATCTGGACGGAAACGTTGGTTGTATGGTAAATGGAGCAGGACTTGCAATGGCTACCATGGATTTAATCAAACAGGCTGGTGGTGAACCAGCAAATTTTCTAGATGTTGGAGGTACCGCAGATGCAGAACGTGTTGAGGCTGCCTTTAACCTTATTTTAAAGGACCCAGCTGTTAAAGCAATTTTAGTAAACATATTTGGAGGTATTGTTAGGTGTGATCGTGTTGCACAAGGAATTGTAGATGCCTACAAAAACATGGGAACTATCAATGTGCCTATTATTGTGCGCTTGCAAGGTACCAATGCAGATATCGCTAAGGAGTTGATTGACAATAGTGGGCTGGATGTACAAAGTGCTATTGAGTTTCAAGAGGCAGCAGATAAAGTGCAAGCTGTTTTAGGATAATACCATTGTATATATTTATAAAAAAAGAAGCCTTGGATCTAACCAAGGCTTTTTTATTTTAAGTAGTTCTACCTCTTCGCCGTCTTGGGCTGTCTGGAGAAGATCTATTTATATTTCTTTTGGTTTTTGCAACAGGTGCTGTTTTTTTTAACTCAAAATCTTTAGAGGATTTTTGTCCAGCATATGAGTTGTTGTTTGAATCAGAGACAGCTTCTTGTAGTTCTTTAACCTCTTGTGGTGTCAAATTACGCCATGTACCAAGCTCAAGATTTCCTAGATTGATATTCATAATTCTAGTACGCTTTAAAGTAAGAACTTCATATTCAAGATACTCACACATTCTTCGAATTTGGCGGTTAAGCCCTTGAATAAGTATAATTTTAAAGGCAAATCTGCTAAGGCGTTCTACATGGCAATTTTTGGTGGTAGTTTCTAGTTCTGCTATAGGTATACCGCTGCTCATTCTTCTAATAAAATCATCGGTAATGGGCCTGTCTGTGGTAACGATGTATTCTTTCTCGTGTTTGTTTCCAGCCCTCAATATTTTATTTACAATATCTCCATCGTTGGTCATTAGCAGTAAACCCTCACTTGGTTTGTCTAGCCGTCCTACATGAAAAATACGTTCTTTATGTCCAATAAAATCTACTACATTTCCTTCAACTCGTTGATCTGTGGTGCAGGTAATATCTATGGGTTTATGTAAGGCAATGTAAACTAGATTTGTTTTTTTTGTGATTAAATGGTCATCCACGTGTATTTGATCTCCAGGCATGGCCCTGTCTCCAAGACTAACAGCAGATCCGTTAAGAGTAACACGACCTTGCTCTATTAAAACATCTGCTTTACGTCTAGAGCAGTACCCACTATCACTAATGGCTTTGTTGAGTCTTATAGAATCTGGATGATTTCCCATGTGTCAAAGATAGGGATACTTGTAGAAAAAGTCTTGTATTTTTTATAGATGATAACTACTGAAATTTTAAAAATATTATTCACTTTTTAGTATTTTGCAGGTGTTAAAACCTCTCTATTGAAAGACACATTTACTCATAAAGGCATGCGAAAAAAACTGGTGGAAACCCTTGAAAAAAAAGGGATAACTAATCCAGGCGTTTTGCAGGCTATAAATACCATCCCTAGGCATTTGTTTATGGATAGTAGTTTTATAGATCATGCCTATGTAGATAAAGCATTCCCTATTGCTGCACAACAGACAATTTCTCAACCCTATACCGTTGCTAGACAAACAGAATTACTTGACATTGTTAAAGGTTCTAAAGTGTTGGAGATAGGAACTGGAAGCGGATATCAAACAGCCGTATTACTTGAAATTGGCGCAGTGGTGTATAGTATAGAAAGACAAAATAAGCTTTTTAAAAAAGCAGTAAAATTCTTAAAACAGCAAGGCTATAATCCCAAAAAACTCATATTTGGTGATGGATATATTGGTCTTGAGAAAGAGGCTCCTTTTGATGGTATTGTTGTAACTGCGGGTGCTCCCTATGTGCCAAAGCCACTATTAGCGCAGTTAAAAATAGGAGGGAAGTTGGTAATTCCAGTAGGAGAAACTTCTCAAATAATGACCGTTTTTACTAGAACTTCTAAAACAGCATTTGATAAACAAACATTTGGGGAGTTTAGATTTGTACCCTTACTTGAAAACAAGAATTAATACGGGTGTTTTTTTCGCATTTTTATAAGCCTAATAGTCCTAAAAATTTTAAGCCAAAAACAAAAGTTCCACGTTGTGCTCCATTAAAATTGGAGTGTACATAATCAACACGCAACAATCGATATTTGCCAAAGCCAAGATTGTCTATCCCAATAGAGAATTCTGTATAAGGTTTTCTTTCCTGGGATGCCAAAAGATGTGCCCCAACCACTAGATTGAAGTTTAATGTGTTAACCCCCGGAATTTTACCTAAAATCCAACCTTTAAAATCATGCTCTAGGTGTCCTTCCAAATAACTCTTATTGGTGCTAAAATCATAGTAGGGTAGGGTGTTAAAAACATTGGTATAGTTTGCCCTTGTGCCTACTTGTGTTTGGTTCCCATTAAAATGTTGGTAATCTATAAAAGAGATGTCATCTGCACCGAAAAATGTTCCAGCTTTTACCCTGTAATAGAAATCCCCTTTGTTTGCAACACTAAAATTTTGATAAATCTCTGTTCTTAGTTGTGAGTAATTATAGCTTTTTTTAGAAGCGCCAAATCCATTTTCAAGGGTCACATCAACTCTTGGATACCGATTATTACCAATGTTAATTTTCCTGTCTGGAATTGAGACATACTTTTGTCCAAAAACAATGCGTGCCGTAATTTGTGATTTAAACACTTGGTGCTCCTCTACAGATTTTGTAGTAAAATCTTCTAAGTCAAGTGGGTTGTT
>CAJWXC010000021.1 GCA_913048215.1 uncultured Flavobacteriaceae bacterium
AGTCACAAGCCAGTACAAAGACAGGCGAGATATTTTAATTGAAAAACTAAAGGAAATTCCTGGAGTTGAAGTTGGATATCCTAAAGGTGCTTTTTATTGTATTGTACAACTACCTATAAAAAATAGTGATTCATTTGCACAGTGGCTTTTGGAAGAATTTGATGTTGATGGAGAAACCATTATGGTAGCTCCAGCAGCAGGGTTTTACTCTACCCCAGGAGTTGGCCAAAATCAAATACGTATTGCATACGTTTTAAATAAAGAAAGCCTAATTAAAGCAGTACACATATTAAAACAAGCACTAGCAGTTTATAAAGAGTAATGCACATTCAACAAAACATATCCTTAAAACCTTACAATACCTTTGGTATAGAGAGTAAGGCGCGGTATTTTGTTTCAGTGGACACCATCGAGGAGCTTCAAGAAGCCCTGAGCTTACCCAACTATTTAAAAAAATTCTTGCTTGGCGGAGGAAGTAACATACTACTTACCGGCCCTATTGAAGCCCTTGTGATTCATGTTAATTTAAAGGGAATTACAATAGAGGACCAAAACCAAGACTATATACAGCTTTCCTGCATGGCGGGAGAAAACTGGCATGATTTTGTGCTGCATTGCATAGACAATAATTATGGCGGGCTAGAAAATATGTCTCTCATTCCTGGTAATGTAGGCACTGCTCCTATTCAAAACATAGGTGCTTATGGGGTAGAGTTAAAGGATGTATTTTTAAAATGCGATGCCATTGAAATTGCCACATCCAAAGAAGTTTCTTTCACTCACAAACAATGTGATTTTGGATACAGAAATTCTATATTCAAAACAGCAAACAAAGGCCAGTATGTGATTACCAGAGTAACATTTAAACTCACCAAAAACAACCACAAGATACAAACCCAGTATGGTGCCATTAATAAGCATTTATCTTTAAGTGACATAACAAACCCAACCATTAAGAACGTTAGTGATGCGGTAATAGCTATAAGACAATCAAAATTACCAGATCCAAAAAAGCTAGGTAATAGTGGTAGCTTTTTTAAAAACCCTGTTGTAGACAGCAAAACTTTTGAGGCTTTTCACACCAAATTTCCTGAGGCCCCTTTTTATGCCCTTGCTAATGCTGCATTTAAAATACCTGCTGGGTGGCTTATTGAACAAGCAGGATTTAAAGGCAAACGCTACGGTGATGCTGGTGTTCATAAAAACCAAGCCCTTGTGTTAGTAAACTACGGAAATGCTTCCGGAGCACAGATTTGGGAATTGGCACTTAAGATCCAGAAAAAAGTAGTCCAAGACTTTGGTATTCTCATAGAGCCAGAGGTAAATGTGTTTTAAATAGAGTCTTAACACAATAAAACACAAGAAGGTATTGAATTATTAATATTGATTGTTTCTCACAAAAAATCCTCGTATTTTCACGCAATGGAACTACAAGCACTTAGCAACCCATTTATGCTCATCTTTGGTGGTCTTGTTTTATTAGTTGTTCTTTATTTTTGGAATAAAAAAAACCAAACGAGTTTAAAAAATCGTAAAAACACAACATTTAAACAACGCTACAACCAGCGTAAAAAGACAAGCCAAGAAAAACGATAAGCTATGAAAATTTACACAAAAACTGGTGATACAGGAACCACTGCCCTTTTTGGAGGCACTCGTGTTGCAAAACATCATATACGCATCGAGAGTTATGGCACCGTAGATGAGCTAAACTCTCACATAGGCCTTATTAGAGATCAAGAAATAGATCTTGATATTAAGAAGATCTTAATAGACATTCAAAACAAGTTATTTACCGTGGGTGCAATTTTGGCAACCCCACCAGAGAACCAAACATTAAAAAACGGAAAAGAAAGATTAAATATTCCAAAAATTTCTGAGCAAGACATTACAAGTCTTGAGATCCAGATGGATCAAATGAACGAGTCGCTACCTCAAATGACACACTTTGTGCTTCCTGGAGGACACACAACGGTGTCATATTGTCACATAGCGCGTTGTGTGTGTAGAAGAGCGGAGAGAATAGCTACTCTTTTAAACGAGCAACAAGGCATTGACCCTAGGGTATTAAAATACCTCAACAGACTATCTGACTATCTTTTTGTAGTGGCACGAAAATTGTCATATGATTTAAAGGCAGATGAAGTTAAATGGATTCCTGAGAAATTATAAATAAGTAAAAAAAAGCTATGCACAACGTAGTTGTTTTTACTTAAATATAGCACCATCAATTACCTGAAAAACAGATAATTGTAAACGTTCTTATAAATAAAGCTTAAATAAGTTGTTTTTTACTTGACTATCTCGACTAAAAAATTATTTTTGCACAAAATTAAAACATTAATCAATGTACTGGACATTAGAATTAGCATCCTATTTAAGTGATGCGCCTTGGCCGGCAGCTAAGGACGAATTAATTGACTACGCCATTAGAACGGGAGCACCCCTAGAGGTTGTAGAAAATTTACAAGCCATAGAAGATGAGGGAGACTCTTATGATTCTATAGAAGAAATTTGGCCAGATTACCCAACAGATGAAGACTATCTGTGGAACGAGGACGAATATTAATATAAACGTTTTACAAAACGTTGGTATGCAATAGGTGCACAGTAAATCATGCGCTAAAAAAAAGTCTCTGTCTACAGGGGCTTTTTTTGTTATGGTATTAAACTCATAACAGACCTATTATTTCTATTCAATAAATAAAAAAATACAGCGTTTAACGCTATACAACATAACAAGACACATGGGATTTTTAGATAACGTATTAAAAGTATTTGTGGGAGACAAAGCCAAGAAAGATCTTGGAGACATACAACCCTATGTAACACAGGTGAAATCTCATGAAGCTGCACTAGAGAAATTAAGTATTGATGAGTTGCGCGCAAAAAGTGATGTGTTTAGAAACATCATCAAAGAAGATCAAAAAGAGATTCAAGACCAAATAGATGCGCTAAAAATAGCTGCAGACAAAGAAGAAGATATTGACAAAAAAGAAGATATCTACAACAAAATTGACGGCTTAAAAGATGACAGATATCAAATAGAAAGGGAATCTCTAAATAAAATTTTAGGAGAAGCGTTTGCTGTGATAAAAGAAACAGCAAAACGTTTCAAAAATAATGAAACCCTCAGAGTTACGGCAACAGCCTTTGACCGAGAATTATCTGGGGAGAAAGATTATGTGACTCTAGATGGAGATCACGCCATTTGGAAAAACTCTTGGGATGCTGCAGGAAAACAAATAACCTGGGACATGGTACATTATGATGTACAACTTATTGGAGGTGTTGCCCTGCATCAAGGAAAAGTTGCAGAGATGCAGACAGGAGAAGGAAAAACGTTAGTAGCTACACTACCGGTATACCTAAATGCCTTAGCTCAAAACGGAGTTCATGTAGTTACCGTAAATGATTATTTAGCAAAACGTGATAGCGCTTGGATGGCCCCTATATTTCAGTTTCATGGTATGACCATAGATTGTGTGGATAATCATCAACCAAATAGCGAGTCAAGAAGAAATGCATACAACTGTGATATTACCTATGGTACCAACAATGAGTTTGGTTTTGATTATTTGCGTGATAATATGGCGCACAAACCACAAGATTTGGTACAAAGACCACACCATTATGCAATTGTTGATGAGGTAGATAGTGTACTAATTGATGATGCTAGAACACCTTTAATTATTTCAGGGCCTGTGGCGCAAGGAGATCGTCATGAGTTTAATGAGTTAAAACCAAAAATTGCAGACATCGTTGCTGTGCAGCAAAAATACCTCACAGGGGTTTTGGCCGAGGCTAAAAAATTAATTAAAGAAGGAGATGTAAAAGAAGGAGGTTTTAAATTACTTCGCGTTTATAGAGGTATTCCAAAAAACAAGGCCTTAATTAAATTTTTATCTGAAGAAGGTGTAAAACAAATTCTGCAAAAAACAGAGAACACCTACATGGCAGACAACAATCGTGAAATGCCACTAGTTGATGCAGAGTTGTATTATGTTATTGAAGAGAAAAACAATCAAATTGAACTTTCTGATAAAGGAGTTGAATACTTATCTGGACCAGACAATCCAGATTTCTTTGTGATGCCTGAGATTGGAACAGAAATAGCCAAAATTGAAGCACAAGAATTATCTAGTGAAAAAGAAGCGACACTAAAAGAAGAATTATTTAGAGATTTCGGTATTAAAAGTGAACGTATTCATACCCTGAGTCAACTACTAAAGGCCTATTCATTGTTTGAAAAAGACACCCAATATGTTGTCATGGAAAACAAGGTAATGATCGTAGATGAGCAGACCGGCCGTATTATGGATGGACGCCGTTACAGCGACGGATTACATCAAGCCATTGAAGCTAAAGAAAATGTAAAGATTGAGGCAATGACTCAAACCTTTGCAACGGTAACCCTGCAAAACTACTTTAGAATGTACAGAAAGCTATCTGGTATGACAGGTACTGCTGTAACAGAAGCGGGAGAACTTTGGGAAATCTACAAACTAGATGTGGTAGAAATTCCAACAAACAGACCTATTGCACGTGATGATCGTGAAGATAAAATTTACAAAACCAAAAGAGAAAAATACAACGCTGTTATTGATGAGGTAACAGAACTATCAAAACAAGGTAGACCTGTACTTATTGGAACCACCTCTGTAGAGATATCTGAACTATTGAGCCGTATGCTTAGTATCAGAAAGGTGAAACACAATACCTTAAATGCAAAAATGCATAAAAATGAAGCAGATATCGTTGCCCAAGCGGGTGATCCTGGGGTTGTTACTATTGCAACTAACATGGCAGGTCGTGGTACAGATATTAAGTTAAGTGATGCGGTAAAAGCCTCTGGCGGTCTTGCTATTGTTGGTACAGAACGTCACGATTCAAGACGTGTTGATAGACAGCTAAGAGGACGTTCTGGAAGACAAGGAGATCCAGGTAGCTCTCAATTTTATGTTTCCTTAGAAGATAATTTAATGCGCCTTTTTGGTAGCGAACGTATTGCCAAAATGATGGATAGAATGGGCCTTGAAGAAGGAGAAGTTATCCAACACTCTATGATTTCTAAGTCTATTGAACGAGCACAGAAAAAAGTAGAAGAAAACAACTTTGGTATTCGTAAGCGTTTGTTAGAATATGATGATATTATGAACGCCCAGCGTGAGGTTATATACAAAAGAAGATACAACGCATTGTTTGGAGATAGACTTAGAGTTGACATTGCCAACATGATTTATGATACTGCAGAGATCATCTCACAAAACAATAAAGAGAGTCAAGATTTTAAGAATTTTGAATTTGAATTAATACGTTATTTTTCTATTGCCTCCCCTGTAGATCAAAATGAATTTGAAAAATTAGCATCTCAAGATATTGCAGGTAAAGTGTACAAAGTTGCCTACGGCCACTATCAAGAAAAAATGAGTCAAAATGCAGAAATTGCCTTCCCGGTAATCCAAAATGTATATGAAAACCATAAGGATCAATACAAACGCATCTTGGTACCGTTCACTGACGGAGTAAAAACCTTAAATGTTGCTACAGATCTAGAAACAGCCTATCAAACAAAAGGTGCAGAACTGGTAAAAGATTTTGAAAAAAACATCTCTTTGGCCATTATAGATGATTCATGGAAAACCCACTTGCGAAAAATGGATGAATTGAAGCAATCTGTGCAATTGGCAGTTCATGAGCAAAAGGATCCTCTTTTAATTTACAAATTTGAAGCCTTTGAACTTTTTAAAAAGATGGTAGAAAACGTAAACAAAGATGTATTGTCATTCTTGTTTAAAGGAGAATTGCCAAAAGAAAACCAAAGACAAATTCAAGAAGCTCGAGAAGTAAAAAGTAAGCAAAAACTCAACGAGCAAAAAGATGAAATACAAAATCTTGACCAGCGCTCTGTTGGGTCAAAGGCAGCTGGGCAAACACAAAACCAGCTCCCTATAACAGAAACCATTACCAGAGAAATGCCAAAAATTGGTCGTAATGATAGAGTAACCATAAAGCATGTAATGAGTGGAGAGAGCAAACAAGTTAAATACAAACAAGCCATACCACTGATCACAAAAGGTGAATGGGTATTGACTAAATAACAACTACTTACAAACATAAAATCCCCAAGAGCAATTGCCTTTGGGGATTTTTTTACAAGGGGAATTTTACTGTTGTAAAATTAAATTACTATAATCTGCATTAATTAGAAAATTACTACTTGTACTCGCATTTTCATAATACCCTTTTGCTAGGACTCTTTGGGCTTGTTTTGTGATATCAAACTGTAACGTTTTGGGGTGTTTTAAACTTGATTTTTTTCCGTTAAACAAAAATGTGAATGGAGTATCAGGCATAGCAACAGAGGCATCTGAATTGCGCAGCACAATTTCTAAACGCTTAAAATTATCAGCTACCTTACCCACAACTAAAGTTCCAAAAGAGCCTGTAACAAAAGCCTCTTTATTAATCTGACCAACAAATACATCACTAGCGTTAGCGTTAAGGGCTATGCTCTCAAGTGTTTGAATTTTACAGATATCTACAAATTTAACATACAGAGTACCATACTGCCAATGATTTACTACCACAGGAGCATAAGAGGCATTAATGAGGGTTTGTACCCCATCAATACGCTCTGCGGTAAAAGGGGTATGGTTTAAGGTTGCCTTTACATTAAATGCATCTGCCATTTTAATTTCGCCGTATCTCACATTGATGTCGGTTTTTGTGGTTTTTGGCATTTTAATAACAATGGTTCTTTTAGCCAGAGGTATTGTGCTTAGTTTGTTTGTTTTTACAATAGTTTCAACACCACCGTCTTTGTTATAAGTAAATACAAAGCTATATTGATTGTCTATTTGAGTTTGTAAATTTGAGAGACTATTACTGTTTGCTGTGCCAGTTGAGGTTATAATTACATTTTTTGAGCTTCCAGAAACTTCAAAACTCCAAGCATCAAAAAGAACTTGTTGTTGTTCAATGGTTAAATTTTCTGCTTCTATAAAAGCTTGGACCTCTACCTTGTTTTTATTCCAGGTTTCAAAAATAACATTGGTATGAGAGCTCTTTAAAGTAACAACTGTATCATCACTTGCATTATAGGAGGCTACAAATTTTTCTTGAGAAAAACCTGAAGCGACCAACACAAGAGCTAGCGCGCAAAATAGTCTACACTTCAATGCTACTAATATTTTCATTGGTGTTATTTTTTAGTTCTTTTAATTTTGTTTTTAGCTTCATTAATAAATCAAGTCTCATTTTAAGATTGTCTACCAATGCTGTGATAATCTCCTCTGAAGGACCTGCCTGTGTGAGATCAAAATTTAAACTCTCATACTCTGCATTGAGCAGTTGTAACTGTTGCATGTACCCATCAATTACATCTTTATTGTCTTTGGTGATTGTTAAAGAGGCTAATGCGCCTTTAATTCCAGAGATGTAATACTGTTCAACGCGTTTTAAATCTGGTGAGATATCAGCTAAGTGTAAAAGGTTCTCATCACTTTGAGTTTCTATCCCAGGAACACTCTCAACCAAACTATCTCCCAGACTATTTTTGGATAATTGAAAATATCCAAAAATACTTACGGCAACAAAGGCTATTGCAATGGCAGCAATTTTTATCCAAAGCTGTGATGAACTAGAAGTTTGCTGTGTCTTTTTTAAGTTAAAATTAGCCTGCAATCTAGCTTCAAAACGAGCCTGATGTCCTTTGGGTAGTTTTGGACCTTGTGATGGGCTATCCTTTATTATATCTCTAATATCCTTTGCCATGGTGTAGCTGTTTTAGATGTTGTTGTAATTGTATTTTACCGCGATGTAACTTTGTTCTAGAGGCATTTTGGGTAATGTTAAGAACCTGAGCTATCTCTTGATGATCATAACCTTCTAACAAAAATAGTTGTACTACAGATTTATAACTAGGAGACAACTTTGCAATAGCCTGGTCTATAAGTTGTTTTGTGATATGATTATCAACAGACCAACTTTCATCCTCTTGTTGTTCAACACTCAGGGTATGCTCGTTAATTTCTTCAAAATGAATTTTTTTCTTTTTTAGGGCATCCAAACACGTATTTATTACAATACGCTTTAACCATGCTCCAAAACTAACATCACCTTTAAACTGTTCTATTTTTTTAAACGCTTTAATAAAAGCAACTTGCATTGCATCTTCTGCCTCTGCTGTGTCTTTTAGATACCTACAAGCCACAACAAACATACCGTCACAGTACTGTCTGTATAGCGCTGTTTGGGCTCTGGGGTTTTGTGCTCTGCACTGCTCGACAAGTAAAGAATTTGACACAGTTGTTATTGCTATTTTAAAGGTCTATTAATAGACGACAATTTAACAACGCTGTTTCACAAAAGCATCTCTTTTTTAAAAAAAAATAACACTATATTTGATAAACAAGCAAAAACTTAGTCATGAAAAACAACTACAATTTATTTTTACTGGTTTTAATATTTTCTTTTTCAATGTATTCACATGCACAAAATGGGGGGGACACCTGTGACGCTGCTGTAGCAGTTATAGAAGGAAGTATATCTCAAACACAAATTAATGACGTAAGTGGGGGTGCCAATGGAGGGGATGCTGCATGGTTTGTGTATACCCCATCAGAAAATGGAACCATTAACGTGAATTCTTGTTTGGGCGGCTCTGATACTAGAGTGTCAATTTGGAACAATTGTACAGATGCAGGAGCAATAGCAGATGATGATGATTCTTGCCCATTTGCATCAGATGGAACTGGTGCTAATTATGCCTCTGAAATCCTTGGATTTACGGTCACTGCTAACCAAGGCTATTACATCCAGTGGGATGATAGATGGGATGAGAATCCTTTTGATTGGGAATTAACTTTTGATCCAGAGGGATTTAATGACAACTGCCAAACAGCGCTCGATATTATTTGTGGAGGCTCCATAGAGGGAACAACACTAGACAAAACAGATACAAACGGGGAGGGTGGCCCTGATGCTTTTTATAAATATACAGAGACATCACCCCAAGAAAGAGATGTTGCATTTTCTTTGTGTACAGCTTTTGATTATGATCCTTATATGCGTATCTACACAAGTTGTGATCTGGACAACCCAATTGAAAATGATGATGCTTGTGATTTAGGCTCAGAAATAACATTAACAACAATTCCAGGAACCACCTATTATATAGCCATAGAGGGCTATAATGGAGATACCGGAAACTTCACATTAACTGTAGATTGTGCCTCGCCACCAGAGGCACCAGTAAATGATCTTATTGTAAATGCAATAAATATTCCAGGCACATATACAGATGAAAACGTGAACACACAATTTGCCACAGAAGAGGGAGGCAATCCTACCAATTGCACCATAGATGGATTTAATGGTGTTTGGTATTACTTTTTATGTACCCCAGGTATGGGACTCACAGACGCCTCTATTGTATCGCCAAGTGGAGTGAGTAGCGTTATCTTTTTTGAAGCCAGTACCCCAACCCCAAGTGTAACAGAGTTAATTAGGGTTGAGGATGCTCAAAACCCGTGTTTTACAGGAACTAACTCTTCTATAGAACCAGAAATAGGCAAATACTATTTCTTGCTAGCAACAAATTCTGGAGGAACAACAACCATTAATGTATCACAAATTCTTGACACCGAAAATACAGTTTTTGAAAACTTCACCTATTTCCCTAATCCAACTTCAGGGATAGTAACTCTTAAAAACAATAGCAATATTGAAAAAGTTGTTTTAAGAAATATCTTAGGAGCTGTTGTATTGGAAAGTACAATAAACGCAACACAAGCCAGTATTGATACGCAATCTCTTTCCAGTGGATCATATATATTATCTGTATTTGCAGATGGGCAAAGTGCGCAATACCACGTTATAAAAGAGTAAGAATTTATCAATTTTTTTATAAGTAAAAATCCCAAGACTGAAATTTCAATCTTGGGATTTTTGTATAATACATATTGTATTTATGAGTCTAGTAATAAATTTAAGGTTACCGTAATATTATCTTGTGTAGCTTTAGAAAACGGGCACATTTGGTGGGCATCATTAATTAATTGCTCTCCTGTTTTTGTGTCAACATCTGGAATGTAACAATCTAAAGTTGCTTCTAGAAAGAAACCATCTTCATCCCTGCAAAATCCGATGGTAGCATCTACACTAATTTGACTCACATCTATATCAAGTTTTGCTATACCTACAACAGCTTGCAAAGCCCCTCCAAAGCAAGCAGCGTATGCTGCCCCAAATAGTTGTTCTGGATTTACACCCTCACCACCATCTCCGCCCATAGATAAAGGTACAGATAAAGCCATATCTATTGGACCATCTTCACTTAAAACATGGCCGGCTCTTCCGCCTGTGGCATTTGTTGTTGTTTGATATATTACACTCATACTATTTTATTTTTATGTTAATTAATCAATATACAGTCCAAAACAAGTTTTGAAAAATCAAATGTCATAAATTTGTCATAAATTCACATAGTGAAAAAACAAAAAAAACATACCAGCGCATTAAATGAACTTCAGGGGGTTGAAAAACCTCAGAACCTAAGTAGTGTGACTGCTTTAAAATTAAAAAAGGCACGAAAGCAAAAGCAAGGTATTCCAAAACTTATACAAGGAGTCTTGGCTGCAAACAAAACTGCACTCAGTAGAGCTATTACTATTATTGAAAGTACTGCACCAAAAGATCAACAAGACGCCATACAATTAATTCAGGGATGTATTACCCATGCAAATAAATCTATACGTATTGGCATCACTGGTGTGCCAGGGGTAGGAAAAAGTACTTTTATAGAACAGTTTGGAACATTGCTAACCCAAAATGGGCATAAAGTAGCCGTCTTAGCGGTGGATCCTAGTAGCAGTTTAAGCAATGGAAGTATCCTGGGAGATAAAACCAGGATGGAAGAATTGGTAAAAAATAAATTGGCATTTATAAGACCCTCTGCCAGTGGAGACTCTCTAGGTGGAGTGGCAAGAAAAACCCGAGAGGCGATCATACTGTGTGAGGCTGCTGGTTACACGCACATTATTATTGAGACTGTGGGTGTAGGACAAAGCGAGACAGTTGTGCATTCTATGACAGATTTCTTCTTGCTTTTAAAACTAGCTGGGGCTGGAGATGAATTGCAAGGCATTAAACGTGGTATCATGGAAATGGCAGATGCAATAATAATTAATAAAGCAGATGGTGAGAATCTTAAAGCGGCAAAACTAGCCAAAACAGAATTTAACCGTGCCCTACATTTATATCCTCCAAAAAACAATGGATGGATTGCAAAAACCATCACCTGTAGTGCTCTAAAAAATGAAGGTATTCAAGAGGCGCTAACTCTTATAGATGGCTATATAACTCAAATGAAAGAAACAGGGTATTTTGTAGCCAAAAGAGAGCAGCAGCAACATTTCTGGATGCTACAAACTATAGAAAACAGACTAAAGAGTGATTTTTACGACAATCCAAAAATTAAAATTGCATTGCAAGAACAACTAAAGGAATTAGCAAAATCAAACACAAGTCCATTTCAAGCAGCTGCATATCTACTGTCCTTACATAAATAAATTAAGTCTTTTGTTTTTTCTTTTTTGCAGCAGGAAACAATACATTGTTTAATATCAACCTGTATCCTGGAGAGTTTGGATGCAAGGCTAATTCTGTTTTTGGGTCTCCTACCCTATGCTGGTAATCTTCTGGATCGTGACCCCCATAGAAAGTAAAAAATCCTTTTCCTTTAATACCATGTATATACCTAGCCTCGCCACTTGAAGAGTGAGCACCCATTACTAAAACATTTGATTTGATTTGAGTGGGCGCATAACTAGTGGTTTGGCCCATAAATCCTTTTACTAGTGAAGTGTGGTTTTGGACAAGCATGGTTGGTATTGGATCCCACTTAGCAGAATAGTCCATCAAAGAAAAGTAATCTGTTTGTTTTGAAACCTTACGTTTTGAAGTCATGTCTATAGAAGAAAACTCATACACCATTGGGCTTCTCTCCAAAATATAATCTTTAAAGGCAAATGTTTGTTTGAAATCTATCTTACTTTGATAACTGGCATCACTAGCATCACCATCAAACATAGGCTCACAAATATCTACACCTTGTGCAGAAAGCGCAATATCAAAACTATCTGTAGCACTGCACATGGCAAACATAAAACCACCCCCTACAACATAATCTCTTATTTTTAAAGCAACATCTCTTTTTTGCTGAGATACTTTAGCATACCCCAGAGTGGCCGCCAAAGCCTCAGACTTGTTTTTTTCTGCTATGTACCATGGCGCAGATCTGTAGGCTCTATAAAACTTACCATACTGTCCTGTGAAATCTTCATGGTGAAGGTGCAACCAATCATACAGTAGTAGCTCATCCCTTAAAACCTCTTGGTCATAAATAGTTGTGTAGGGTATTTCGGCATAGGTTAATACCATGGTAACTGCATCATCCCAGGGCTGATTTCCTTTTGGAGAATACACCGCAATTTTAGGGGCTTTCTCTAACACCACAGCTTCCATGTTTTGAGAAGGGCTGCTTATTTCTTTTAATATCTGAGCAGCTTTACTATCACTAATAACCTCGAAAGAAACACCTCTAATCTGGCATTCTTTGCGTATTTGGTCACTATCTGGCATTAAAAAAGAGCCTCCTCTATAATTCAAAAGCCATTTGGTTTTCACGTTTCTTTCTAGTACCCAATAGGTAATACCATAGGCTTTTAAATGTTCTTTTTGAGTAGTTTCATCCATAGGGATGAGAATATAAGAGCCGTAGCTCTGTAAACTAAAAAGGCAAATAAATAAAAAAGTGAAAAACTTGGTCATGATGTAAATATAACGACAAAATCTAAGCGAAAGATTTGGAAGGATAAAAGAATTAATTTTTCTTTGACAGAAAGTCCAAATGTTTTTCGCACAAAAAAATGATCTCTTTTTTTTGTCGTTCTTTACATATTAATCGATAATATTATAAAAAATGTCAAATACTTATTCAAAACTCCTACTACTGTTGGTATTAATTTTTCCATTATTGGGGATTAGTCAAACCACAGCTACTAACGAAAGTAAATTTCCAGACAAAATATTAAGTGCTAAAATTATAGGAATTGATGACCCATGGATTGGAGTTACCTATGAGAGACTTGTGAATGAAAAAGTTGGTCTTGAGGGACAAATTGGGTTGTTTGGCGCCTCAATTGGTGTTAAATATTATTTTTTAGCTCCTAAAATTAAGTCAATTACTTTCTCTGTTGGAGCATCACCAGGTTATGGGGTTTTTGGATTTAGGGTTTATCTCCCTGTAGCAGTTAATTTTTGGTCACAAAGAAACTACAGGTATAGTTTTGATATAGGCCCAAATATTAGCCTTGGTAATGAAGATAGCTACCCTTCATTTTCTTTTAAAATTGGTAAAGGGTTTTAACACTAAAAAACTATCGCATTTAGATTTTAATAAGGAAGGTCGTCATTAGAATTGGTATCAAACGCGTCATCAACAGAAGGATAATTAGGTGTTTTGAAGGTATCATCATTTGCAGCATTGTTCATGCTTGATGCTATCTCATTAGAGAATGGAAAAGTATCTAAATTTTCAAACTTACCTAAATTACCTACAAATTTAAGACGTATTTCATCCAAACCACCATTACGGTGCTTTGCTACAATAAACTCACCTTGACCAGCTGTAGGTGTATGCTCATCATCATCCCACTCGTCAATTTTATAATATTCTGGGCGGTATATAAACGATACAATATCTGCATCTTGCTCGATCGCTCCAGATTCACGAAGGTCACTCAAAAGGGGTCTTTTAGATCCTCCACGAGTCTCTACAGCTCTAGATAGTTGGGAAAGCGCTATTACAGGAACATTTAATTCTTTTGCTAGTGCCTTAAGGTTTCTAGAAATGGTAGATATTTCTTGTTCACGGTTACCAGTATTTTTTCCACCTCCGGCAGTCATTAGTTGCAAATAATCAATCATAATCATTTTAACACCATGCTGTGAGGCAAGACGTCTTGCTTTTGCACGCAAATCAAAAATAGAAAGTGAAGGAGTATCATCAATAAATAGTGGCGCCTTCTCAAGACCTTTTACCTTAACATTTAACTGCTCCCATTCATGCTTTTCTAAGTTTCCAGTTCTTAATTTTTCTGAAGACAGGCCAGTTTCACTAGAAATCAATCTGGTAATTAACTGTACTGAAGACATCTCACAAGAGAAAAACGCAACAGGAATATTGTGTTCAACAGCCATATTACGTGCCATTGATAAGGTTAGGGCTGTTTTACCCATACCAGGACGCGCAGCAATAATTATTAAATCACTAGGTTGCCACCCGGAGGTTAACTTATCTACTTCTGTAAAACCAGATGGAATTCCAGATAACCCCTCTTTGTTGGCAATTTCTTCAATCTTCTTTTTGGCCTGGATTACCAGATCCTGAGCTGTTTCACTAGAACGCTTAATATTTCCTTGCGTGATATCGTATAACTTACTCTCTGCAGAATCCAAAAGATCAAAAACATCTGTAGTTACATCATAAGAATCTTCAATTATTTCATTTGAAATTTTAATCAAACTTCTCTGGATATATTTTTGAAGTATGATGCGAGCATGGAACTCAATATGGGCAGAGGAAGACACTTTTTGAGTCAGTTGTATTAAATAAAACTCTCCTCCAGCAAGCTCAAGCTTTTGCATCTTCTTTAACTGCTGTGAAACGGTTAATAAGTCTACAGGTTGGCTCTCCACAAATAGTGTGTTTATTGCCTCAAAGATGTGTTGGTGTGCTTCTTTGTAAAAAACATCTGGATTTAAAATATCTATAACCTCATCAACTCCTTTTTTGTCAATCATCATAGCTCCAAGCACAACCTCTTCTAAATCAGTAGCTTGTGGAGGTATCTTACCTTTCTCTAAATTGATTACTTGAGAAGGGCGTTTTTTATAAGGGGAGTTGGGTTGCAGTTTTTCCATGTAACGAATGTAAAGAAATTGTGATGATGGCTTGGGTTATTTTATGGTGCTTCTGTTAACCACTCATTAACAAATTAATTGTTGAAAACTCTGAAATTTTGTTAATAAGCATAAAAAAAATCTGAGACAGCGGCCTCAGATTTTAAGATGTATTGCTACCACTAGCTTTACTGGTTATAGACTCCCATCTGTGAATATTTATCCATGCGCTGGGCAACCAAATCTTTTGGTGATAAGTCTTTTAATTGATTGTATTCCTTAGTAATTACATTTGCCACGGTAGTAAAAGTTTTTGCTCTGTTTGCGTGAGCTCCTCCAAGAGGTTCTTTTACAATAACATCGATGAGTTTCTGCTTTTTCATGTCTGTAGCGGTGAGCTTTAAGGCTTCTGCAGCCTGTTCTTTAAACTCCCAACTACGCCACAATATAGAAGAGCAGCTCTCTGGAGAAATCACAGAATACCAAGTATTTTCAAGCATCAATACACGGTCTCCTACTCCTATTCCTAGGGCTCCACCACTGGCACCTTCACCTATAATAAGTACTATAATAGGCACTTTAAGGCGTGTCATTTCTAAAATATTTCTTGCAATTGCTTCTCCTTGGCCTCGCTCTTCTGCCTCGAGTCCTGGATAAGCGCCTGGGGTGTCAACAAGACATACCACAGGAACCCCGAATTTCTCGGCAGATTTCATTAGGCGCAAAGCCTTTCTGTACCCCTCTGGATTAGCCATACCAAAGTTTCTGTATTGACGTGTTTTGGTATTATATCCCTTTTGTTGTCCAATAAACATATAGCTCTGATCTGCTATCTTTCCTAAACCTCCAACCATTGCTTTATCATCTTTAAAGCTGCGGTCTCCATGTAACTCAACGAAACTCTCGCCACAAATTGCATGTATGTAATCCATGGTATAGGGTCTATTTGGGTGACGTGATAGTTGTACACGTTGCCATGGAGTGATGTTTTTGTAGATCTCTTTTTTGGTTTCTTGTAATTTTAATGCAATTTGCTCGCAGGTATTTGTAACGTCCACATCATTATCCTCCCCAATTTGGCAGGCCTTTTCATATTGCTCTTGCAAGTCTTTAATAGGTAATTCAAAATCTAGGTATTCCATAATGGTTATTCAATAGGTTGCATTACTAGTTTTTACAAAGATAAAATTTTGTTTTGAGCTATGTATTGAACTGCTTTAATTTTTTATTTTCTTTTTAATTCTATTTTTAATAATACCGTTTGCAAGTACTGTTAAAATTATAATCGCGGCACCATAATAAAATTGCGGGCCCATATTCTCTGACTCTCCAAGGATCAAAAGCGCCAGTACAATACCATATACTGGTTCTAGATTTATGGTTAGCATCACCGTGTATGGGCTAATCCATTTCATGACATGCACAGAAGCTATAAATGCATAGGCTGTACACCCAGAGGCAAGTATAAACAAATAACCCCAATCTGAGGTACTTAAGGTGAAAAATGAAGCATCAAAACTCCCACTAAAAAACAAGTACAAAGAAATACAACAAACCCCAAAGAAGAGCTCATAAAAAGAGATAGCACTGGCATTATACTGCACGGCTAACTTTCCATTAATTACAGAAAAAAGAGCTCCCAAAAATGAAGATATCAGTGCCAGTAAAATCCCCCAAGAGTAATCTCCTTCTACCTGAAAAATCACATACAAACCTAACACTACAATAAGACCAAAAACAACTTCATACCAAATAACTTTTCTTTTGAAAAAAATAGGCTCTAGTAAAGCAGTAAAAAAAGAGCCCGTAGACATAATAGCTAAAGTTATAGAGACGTTAGCGGTCTTAATAGCACCAAAAAAAGCAAGCCAATGCATCGCAATAACTGCTCCAGCAAGTAAAAACACCAACATGGTTTTTTTACTGAAGGTTAGTGGTATTTTCTTATACCCTACCCATGCCAATATAAGTAAAGATGCAATACTCATTCTAAACCAAACCAAACCAAGGGCATCAATACTTATAAGGGCTCCTAGCACAGCGGTAAAGCCCCAAATAAAGACAATAAAATGTAAATGAAGGTAATTAAGGAGTTTAGCGTTTGGCATTTCGTAACAAATAAATGGCTAAAATGGCAAACACAATATTTGGAGCCCAAGATGCTACAAAGGGTGAAAAGTCACTCTTAGCAGCCAAGGTTCCGAATATTTTATCAAAGAAAATAAAAATCATCCCTATTGCAATACCAATGGCTAGGTTAACACCCATACCACCGCGACGTTTCACAGAGGAGACAGCAACAGCAATAATAGTTAGTATGTAGGCAGAAACAGGTAAACTCCAACGTTTGTGGCGCACCACCTCATAAGAGCTAATAAAAGAAGAGCCTTTTCTTTTCTCGCTTGCAATAAAGTTATTAAGCTCTGGTAGGTTTAGAGTTTCAGCTATATACTTTACAGGGGTTAGATCATCAATATCAAAACTAAAGACAGTATCCAATCTTTTTTTACGTTCAATGCTATCATTGTCTACCCCAACACTTCTTTTTGTGTAATTAAACAATGAGTAGGTGCTGTCTTTTTCATTAAACTTAATTCTGCTAGCCGCTATTTTATAGGTCATTTTTTTATCCTCGAAATGTTCAAGGGTAAAATTACTTCCACTTTTTTCTGACACATTAAAATAACTCACATAGATATAGTCATTTTCATTAATCTGCCTATACACATTAGATTTTTCGCGATCTTGGCGGCCTTTTTTTAAATACTTAAATGAAAATTCATTAAAGCCTTGACTGGCTTTTGGAGCAATAAACATCCCTAAAATAAAAGCTGCAATACATACAATAGTGGCGCCAATAATATAAGGTCTTAAAAAACGAGAGTAAGACACCCCACTGCTCAAAAAAGCAATAATTTCTGTGTTATTTGCCAATTTTGAGGTGAACCAAATTACAGATAAAAATAAAAATAAGGGAAATAATAAATTGGCAAAATAAATAGTGAAGTCAATATAATAAGTGACTACCTCCCCAAGGGGTACTTCGTTTTCTAAAATTTTGTCAATCTTTTCAGCAAGATTTACGATAATACCGATAGGGATAAATAGCAGTAACAGGAGCACAAAGGTTCCTAAATAACGTTTTAAAATATACTTATCGAGTATGCTTAACATTGTATATGTTCTTATAATCTTTTGTCCATTTGTTGTACCATCTTGTTTTTCCAGGGCGTGTAATCTCCTGCTAAGATATGTTTTCTTGCCTCACGCACCAACCATAAATAAAAACCAAGATTATGTATGGTAGCAATTTGCCTGCCCAGCATTTCATTAACGGTAAATAAATGGCGTAAGTATGCTTTGCTATACTCTGTATCTACCCAAGTAATCGCCATGTCATCAATAGCACTAAAATCTGCCTCCCATTTTTTATTTTTAATATTAATGGTTCCATGTGCGGTAAAAAGCATCCCGTTTCTTCCGTTTCTAGTAGGCATCACACAGTCAAACATATCAATACCCAAGGCGATATTCTCAAGTAAGTTAATTGGTGTACCTACCCCCATTAGGTATCTAGGTTTATCTTTTGGTAAAATTGCCGTAACTACCTGAGTCATTTCATACATCTCCTCTGCAGGTTCTCCTACAGACAAACCTCCAATAGCATTACCCTGCGCCCCCACTGAGGCAATATATTCTGCAGATTGCTTGCGTAAATCTTTATAGGTACTCCCCTGTACAATAGGGAAGAATGTTTGGCTATAATCATACATAAAAGGAGTCTTATCAAGATGTGTCAAGCAACGCTCTAACCAACGATGAGTCATGTGCATAGACCTTTTGGCATAATTATAATCACAAGGGTATGGGGTACACTCATCAAAGGCCATAATGATATCTGCACCAATGCTTCTTTGGATTTCCATGACATTTTCTGGGGTGAAAAAATGATAGCTTCCGTCTATATGAGATTTAAACTTCACACCCTCTTCTTTTATTTTTCTGTTGTCTGAGAGTGAATAAACTTGATAGCCTCCAGAGTCTGTTAGGATGTTTCTATCCCAATTCATGAATTTGTGAAGACCTCCTGCTTTTTCTAAAATTTTTGTTCCGGGACGCAAATACAAATGGTAGGTATTGCCTAGAATAACATCAGGGTTTATTTCTTCGCGCAATTCTTTTTGATGAACCCCTTTTACTGTACCTATGGTGCCAACTGGCATGAAAATAGGTGTTTGAATTTCTCCGTGATCAAGTGTTATAGTACCAGCGCGCGCTTGCCCTTGTATATCTGTAGCTTCTAGTTTAAAATCCATGAGACGTTTTAATGAATAACCAAAGATACATTTGCTGTAGGAAGTACGAATAAGGAAAGACATTTTTTTTTGATGGTTAGAAAAACAAATACTACCAAAATAATGTTTGATTGGCCACCAAGATTAAAAACAATACAACAATGTTAACTAAAACTTAAAAATCGTTAATAACCTCATTTGACACTTCTTTTTCTTGGGCCTTTAAAGAAGTATTTTTGAGCCAGAAACTAAAATATACCATGGCAGATATTACCCAATTAGAGGCATTTGTTACCCAAGTGCGAAGAGACATAGTAAGGCAAGTTCACAAAGTAAATTCTGGCCATCCTGGAGGCTCTTTAGGCTGTGCAGAATTTCTTGTTGCATTGTATCAACAAGTGCTAAAACGCAAAGAGGGATTTAACATGGATGGAGATCAAGAAGATATTTTCTTCCTGTCTAACGGACATATCTCTCCAGTTTTTTATAGTGTATTGGCACGCTCGGGGTATTTCCCTGTAGAGGAGCTAAACACCTTTAGACTACTTAACTCAAGATTACAAGGACACCCTACCACACATGAGGGATTACCTGGAATTAGGATTGCATCTGGATCTTTAGGCCAAGGAATATCTGTGGCTATTGGAGCAGCAGCAGCAAAAAAATTAAATAATGACAAGCATCTTGTCTATGCCCTTTGTGGTGATGGAGAACTACAGGAGGGTCAAAACTGGGAAGCTATTATGTATGGCGCTGGAAATAAAGTAGACAACTTGATTGTGGCTGTAGATTTAAATGGTCAACAAATTGACGGATCTACAGATACGGTGTTACCCCTTGGAAACGTAAAAGGAAAATTTGAAGCCTTTGGCTGGGAGGTAGTTACTATAGAAAAAGGAAATGACATACAAGCTATTTTAGAGGGTATGGAAACTGCCAAAACTAAAACAGGTCAAGGAAAACCTATTTGTGTATTACTGCAAACAGTAATGGGTAATGGGGTAGATTTTATGATGCATACTCATGCTTGGCATGGAAAAGCACCCAATGATGAGCAACTTGCATCTGCACTAGCTCAAAACCCAGAAACTCTAGGAGATTATTAATAAGCTACTACCAAAATACTATGAAAATATATACAGACACAGGAAAAAAAGACACACGATCAGGTTTTGGAGCAGGTCTCACCGAGCTTGGCAAAACCAATGAAAATGTGGTAGCACTTTGTGCAGATTTAACAGGGTCATTAAAAATGGACGCTTTTAAAGAAAATCATCCTCAGCGTTTCTTCCAGGTGGGTATCGCAGAGGCAAATATGATGGGCATGGCTGCTGGTCTAACCATTGGCGGTAAGATACCCTTTACAGGAACTTTTGCTAACTTCTCTACAGGAAGGGTCTATGATCAAATACGCCAGAGCATTGCATACAGTGGTAAAAATGTTAAAATATGCGCCTCACACGCAGGGGTTACCCTTGGGGAAGACGGTGCAACACATCAAATACTTGAAGATATTGGCCTGATGAAAATGCTTCCATCAATGACGGTAATTAACACCTGTGACTACAACCAAACAAAAGCAGCAACAATTGCCTTGGCAGATCACAATGGCCCAGTTTATTTACGCTTTGGTAGGCCTAAAGTAGCCAACTTTACCCCAGAAAATGGCCCCTTCACTATTGGCAAAGCAGTGGAGCTGCAAGAAGGTACAGATGTCACTATTATAGCTACAGGACACCTGGTTTGGGAAGCGCTTGAGGCTTGTAAAACATTACAGGAACAAGGAATTAGCGCTGGGGTTATAAATATTCATACCATTAAACCCCTTGATGCTGCTGCAATTTTAAAGAGCGTTGCCATTACTGGCTGTGTGGTTACTGCAGAGGAGCATAATTACCTTGGAGGACTAGGAGAAAGTGTTTCAAGAATTTTGGCAGAAAACAATCCTGTGCCTCAAGAATTTGTAGCCACAAAGGACACCTTTGGAGAATCTGGAACGCCAGACCAATTAATGGATAAATACGGCTTAAATGCTGCTGCAATTGTTAAGGCTGCAACAAAGGTAGTTGCGAGAAAATAACACACTAATTTTTGTAAACTAAAAAGCCGCTGTAAGATCTATTCTTATAGCGGCTTTTTATACATTATTAATAGCTGTTAGTTAACTATCTGAGTCTAGATAATCAACAACACCGTCTGCATCTGTATCTGGAAAAGTAATGGTACCATCTTCATTTATCTCTATTTCGTCTCTGGTAGGTCTTCCGTCTCCATCGTCATCTGGATCAAAATAATTACTTTGGTTGTCTGAGTCTGTGTCGTCATCTTCTTCTAAGCCGTTACCATTTACATCCTCTAAAACAGAAGGAACACCATCGTTGTCTTGATCGCCAATTTCAGTTTGAAATAATTGGAAGGTGAAAATAAGTTGAGAATACACTGGTATACTAACTGCAGTTCCAGGTGGAGGGTTTACATAATACCCAAGACCACTTTGCATAAAAACAGCTCCAACACCAAAATTCTCATAAATTACAGTTCCGTCGGGGTTATCAATTAATCCAGTAGATGCTTTAAATTCTATAAGTGCATCTTGAAGCCCATTGACAATAAGTGTCAAATCAAATTGTATGGGAGTAACTGCGCTATCAAAGAGTTTATTTTCTTTTATACCATCTTCATCAACTACATA
>CAJWXC010000022.1 GCA_913048215.1 uncultured Flavobacteriaceae bacterium
TTTGTAAAAAAAATCAATACACTAGCATTCTATCTAATTGCTAGATTTCTGTTAGTTATACAAAAACTTATATTGTATTTTTGTCTAAACAAAACTTTAATCATGTCTGAAATACACCATATAAGCAGCTCCACTATTGAGCTATCTGTTATTAAAGATATTGTTGATAACCAAAAAAAAATTGCTCTTTCAAAAGAGGTTATTGATAAAATAAATAACTCATATGAGTTTCTTTCCAATAAAATAAAAAACAACGACACCCCTATTTATGGTATAAACACGGGTTTTGGGTCTTTGTGTAATGTTAAAATCTCTTCAGATAATTTATCAAAACTACAAGAGAATTTGGTTACCTCTCATGCCTGTGGTACGGGAGAGTATGTGCCTAAGGCTATAGTGAAGTTAATGTTATTGCTTAAAATTCAATCTCTGAGTTATGGCTACAGTGGTGTGCAGTTGGTAACTGTTACTAGATTGGTAGCTATGTATAATGCCGATGTAATACCTGTTGTGTATACCCAAGGGAGTCTTGGCGCCTCTGGAGATTTGTCTCCACTAGCGCACATGTCTTTACCACTTTTGGGCAAAGGAGATGTTTGGATTCAAGATGCAATACTACCTACCTCTAGTATTATGAAAGAGCATAATTGGAGCCCAATAAAACTTATGGCTAAGGAGGGGTTAGCGCTTTTAAACGGCACCCAGTTTATGAGCGCCTACGGTGTTTATATGCTGCTCAAGAGTTATAAATATTCTTATCTGGCAGATGTTATCAGTGCTGTTTCTATAGATGCCTTTGATTGTAACATGAGCCCTTTTAATGCACTAGTGCACAAAGTGCGCCCACACAAAGGACAAGTAAAGACAGCTGCTCGCATCAATGAAATATTGCAAGAGAGTGAACTTGGAGCTGCCGAAAAAACTAATGTTCAAGATCCGTATTCTTTTAGGTGCATACCTCAGGTACATGGTGCCACCAAAGATACCTTAGATTTTGTGCAACAGACATTTAAAACAGAAATTAACGCAGTTACAGACAACCCCAACATTTTTATAGAAGAAGATCTAATTATCTCTGGCGGAAATTTTCATGGCCAACCACTTGCCCTGGCTCTTGATTATATGGCTATTGCCATGAGCGAATTGGGCAGTATTTCTGAGAGAAGAACCTACCAGTTAATATCTGGTTTGCGTGATTTACCGGCTTTTTTGGTAAAAAATCCAGGCCTTAATAGCGGTTTTATGATTCCTCAGTATACAGCTGCAAGTATTGTGAGTCAAAACAAACAACTTGCAACTCCATCCTCTATAGATTCTATAGTCTCATCAAACGGCCAAGAAGACCATGTAAGTATGGGAGCTAACGGGGCAACTAAATGCTTACGTATTATAGATAATGTAGAAACCATACTAGCAATTGAACTTATGAACGCTGCGCAAGGGTTAGCCTTTAGAGATAAAAAATCATCACCTTTTGTTATGTCATTTATTGAAAGTTATAGAGCTGTGGTTCCTTTTTTAGATGAAGATAGAATTTTAGCAGATGATATTCACGCAAGCGTTGCTTTTTTGCAAAGCTTTAATGTAGATAGTGATTTACTTTTCTAACATCTTTTTAAATACTACTTTCTTTCCCTTTGTTTGTCAATAGGTATCAACATAAAAAAAACGCCTCTTATGGAAATAAGAGGCATTTTTGATATTCATTTTACAGATTTTGTTTAAGATTCTGTAGGCTTTTTCTTGTGTTTTTTAATTTTAATACTAAGTTCATTTTTCTTGGCATCTAAATCCATGGTTATACTGTCTCCTTCTTTAAGGTTGCTGTTAATTATTTCTTCAGCCAAGGCGTCTTCAATATATTTTTGAATGGCGCGCTTTAAAGGTCTAGCTCCATAATCAGAATCAAATCCTTTGTCTGCGATATAATCTTTTGCTTTTTTGGTTAGCGTTAAATCATACCCAAGTGATTTAATACGAGTAAATAATATAGCCAATTCTATATCAATGATTTTATGAATATCATCACGGTGTAGGTTGTTGAATATCATCACATCATCAACACGATTTAAAAACTCTGGTGCAAACGCTTTTTTTAGTGCATTTTCAATAACCCCTTTGGCATTTGCATCTGCTTGGCTTGTTTGTGCTGCAGTACCAAAACCAACTCCTTGCCCAAAATCTTTCAGTTTTCGTGCTCCAATGTTAGAGGTCATGATAATAATCGTATTTCTAAAATCTATTTTACGACCAAGGCTATCTGTTAGGTGGCCATCATCGAGTACTTGTAGTAACATATTAAATACATCTGGATGTGCTTTTTCAATTTCATCTAATAGCACCACAGAATAGGGTTTACGTCTGATTTTTTCTGTGAGTTGTCCACCTTCTTCATATCCAACATAGCCAGGAGGTGCTCCTACGAGCCTAGAGATGGCAAATTTTTCCATGTACTCACTCATGTCAATACGTATCAAAGAACTTTCGTTGTCAAACAACTCTTTGGCTAGAACCTTGGCTAATTGTGTTTTACCAACTCCTGTTTGCCCAAGGAAAATAAAGGATCCAATGGGTTTATTTGGATCTTTAAGTCCAGCTCTGTTGCGTTGTATCGCCTTTACAACCTTACCAACAGCCTGATCTTGTCCAATAACTTTTCCTTTAATAAGTGCTGGTAATTCTGCCAGTTTATTAATCTCTGTTTGAGCAATTCTATTGACAGGTACTCCAGACATCATAGATACAACTTCTTCTACATTGTCTTGGTCTACTGTTTCACGATGTAATTTAGAATCATTTTCCCAAATTTCTTGCTGGGCAATTAATTCTTTTTCAAGGTTTTTTTCATCGTCTCTAAGCTTGGCTGCCTCTTCATATTTTTGTTTTTTAACAACCGAGTTTTTAAGTTCTCTTACCTCTTCAAGTTTTTGCTCTAGCTCTAAGATTTTCTTTGGCACATTAATGTTAATGATGTGTACTCGAGATCCTGCCTCATCCAAAGCATCTATTGCCTTGTCTGGTAAAAAACGATCTGTCATGTACCTGTTTGTTAACTTCACACAAGCTTCCAATGCTTCTTTTGTGTAGCTTACATTATGATGTGCTTCGTACTTTTCTTTGATGTTTTCTAATATTTCAATCGTTTCTTCTACAGAGGTAGGTTCTACTAATACTTTCTGAAACCTTCTTTCTAAAGCGCCGTCCTTTTCTATGTATTGTCTATACTCATCTAAGGTTGTAGCTCCTACACATTGTATTTCTCCACGAGCCAACGCTGGTTTAAACATATTGCTAGCATCTAAAGATCCAGTAGCGCCACCAGCACCTACAATGGTATGAATTTCATCAATAAAGAGAATGATATCTTTGTTTTTTTCAAGCTCATTCATGAGGGCTTTCATGCGCTCTTCAAACTGTCCTCTATACTTAGTTCCAGCCACCAGACTTGCCAAATCTAAAGTTACCACCCGTTTGTCGTACAAAATACGTGATACTTTACGCTGTACAATACGAAGAGCTAGCCCTTCTGCAATGGCAGATTTACCTACTCCAGGTTCTCCAATTAGTAGCGGATTGTTTTTTTTACGTCTACTTAAAATTTGTGACACTCTTTGTATCTCAGCCTCTCGACCCACTACAGGGTCTAGTTTTCCTAAGTCTGCCATTTCAGTGAGATCTCTACCAAAATTATCTAATACAGGTGTCTTAGATTTTTTGTTTGTTTTCACTCCCGGATTGCCAAATAAATTTTCTTTGCTAGGCTCCTGTTTTTCTGGTTTTTGATCATCTGCAAACGAATCATCTGCCGAAGGAATATCTAGGTATTGATCATCATTGGATAGCATAGATTTAAATTGCTCTTTGACACTGTCATAATCTACTTTCATTTTTTCAAGTAGTTTTGTGGTTGGGTCGTTTTCATTTCTTAGAATACACAAAAGCAAATGAGCAGTGTTAATAGAGGTGCTTTGGAATAGTTTTGCTTCTAAAAATGTGGTTTTTAATGCGCGCTCAGCTTGCCGAGTTAGATGTAGGTTTTTTTTATCATTGCCAATAATCCCTGTTTCTGGATTTGCTGGGCTTAATATTTCAACTTTACGTCTTAGGTAGTTTAGGTCTAGATCTAGTGCGTTTAAAATGGTAACAGCTTTGCCGTCTCCATCTCTTAGTAGGCCAAGTATTAGGTGTTCGGTACCAATAAAGTCATGGCCTAACCGAAGTGCTTCTTCTTTGCTAAATGCAATAACATCTTTTACTCTTGGGGAAAAATTATCATCCATAGGTTACGTTCTCTTTCGTATAAAATTACTAAAAATTAATATTATAATTACAAAAACCATTCCTGTTTCTGATAAGTATTTTTTTTTAACATTTTATACCTTATTTGCTCCCTTGTCACCCTCTTTAGTTATTAACCAATTAGGGGTGCCTTTTTGTTAATAAAAACGTGAATAAGACCCTTGTTTTTTTAAGTAAAAAATGAGGAAATACCGTATCTTGCTTAACTAGTAGAAAAAAACATAAATATAATATAATACAACTATGGCTGAAGGTGAAAAATTGATTCCTATCAACATTGAAGATGAAATGAAATCGGCTTACATCGATTATTCGATGTCTGTAATTGTGTCACGTGCGCTGCCAGATGTTCGTGATGGTATGAAACCTGTTCACAGGAGAGTTTTGTTTGGAATGCACGAACTGGGTATTCGAGCAACTGGTGCCCATAAAAAGTCTGCAAGAATTGTTGGAGAAGTTTTGGGGAAGTATCACCCACATGGAGATACATCTGTTTATGATGCTATGGTACGTATGGCTCAAGAATGGAGTCTGCGTTATTTACTTGTAGATGGCCAAGGTAATTTTGGCTCTGTAGATGGAGATAGTCCTGCTGCAATGCGATACACTGAAGCTAGGATGCAGCGTATTAGTGAAGATATGTTGGCAGATATAGATAAAGATACAGTAGATCATCAATTAAACTTTGATGATACCTTAAAAGAGCCTACGGTGCTTCCAACTAGAATCCCTGGCTTGTTAATTAATGGAGCTTCTGGTATTGCCGTTGGTATGGCAACAAATATGCCACCTCATAACCTAACAGAAGTTGTTGATGGTATACAGGCATACATTGATAATCCAGAAATTGACATAGATGGACTCATGCAGTATGTAAAAGCTCCAGATTTTCCAACCGGAGGTGTTATATATGGGTATGATGGAGTGAAAGATGCATTTCATACAGGGCGCGGTCGTATTGTTATGAGAGCTAAGTCTAGTTTTGAAGAGGTTGGTGGTAGAGAATGTATCATTGTAAATGAGATTCCATATCAAGTCAATAAGGCAGACATGATTAAGAAAACTGCTGATTTAATCAATGATAAGAAAATTGAGGGTATCTCAAATATCCGTGATGAGTCTGACAGAAATGGGATGCGTATTGTTTACATTCTTAAAAGAGATGCAATTCCTAATATAGTATTAAACACCTTATTTAAATATACTGCACTTCAATCAAGTTTTAGTGTCAATAACATAGCACTTGTAAAAGGAAGACCACAAATGCTTAATCTCAAAGACTTGATTCACTATTTTGTGGAGCACCGTCATGAGGTTGTTGTTAGAAGAACAGAATATCTTTTAAGAAAAGCCAATGAAAGAGCACATATACTTGAGGGGTTAATTATTGCCTCAGATAACATAGATGAGGTGATACGTCTTATCCGCGCCTCTTCAAATGCAGACGCTGCTAAAGCTGCTTTAATAAAAGCCTTTGAGCTGACAGATATCCAGGCCAAGGCAATTGTTGAAATGCGTTTGCGTCAATTAACGGGTCTAGAGCAAGATAAACTTCGTACAGAGTATGAACAACTCATGAAAACCATAGAAGATTATCAAGACATTCTTGCCAACAAAGAGCGTAGAATGGCAATTATTAAAGAAGAACTGCAAGAGATTCAAACCAAATATGGAGATGAGCGCCGTTCTGTAATTGAGTATGCTGGTGGAGATGTTAGTATTACAGATTTAATTCCAGATGAGCAGGTGGTATTAACCATATCTCATGCGGGATACATCAAACGTACCTCATTGGCAGAATATAAAACACAAAATAGAGGTGGAGTAGGGCAAAAAGCATCTGCCACAAGAAATGAAGATTTCTTAGAGCACTTATTTGTGGGAACCAACCACCAATACATGTTGTTTTTTACACAAAAAGGAAAATGTTTTTGGATGCGAGTTTTTGAAATTCCTGAGGGAAGCAAAACATCAAAAGGGCGCGCCATTCAAAACCTCATTAATATAGAACCAGATGATAAGGTAATGGCATTTATTTGTACCCAGGATCTAAAGGATGAAGAGTACATAAACAGCAAATATGTAATTATGGCCACCAAAAAAGGTCAAGTCAAGAAAACACCATTAGAGCAGTATTCTAGACCAAGGACCAATGGTATTAATGCCATAACAATAAAAGAAGGTGATGAGCTTTTGGAGGCAAAACTAACTACGGGAGACTCTCAAGTAATGCTTGCAGTTAAGAGTGGTAAAGCCATTAGGTTTGAGGAAGAAAAAACAAGACCAATGGGTAGAAATGCCTCTGGAGTTCGCGGTATTAGACTGGCAGATGATGCAGATGAAGTTGTTGGGATGATAGCCATTAATGACACCGCCTCTGAAATTTTAGTGGTTTCAGAAAATGGATACGGTAAAAGATCTAGCATTGAAGACTACCGCATCACAAACCGTGGTGGGAAAGGAGTTAAAACAATTAGCCTTACAGATAAAACCGGAAAACTTGTAGCCATTAAAAATGTAGTGGATAGTGATGATTTAATGATTATCAATAAATCTGGTATTGCCATTAGAATGGCTGTAGATAGTCTCAGAGTAATGGGGCGTGCAACTCAAGGAGTGCGTTTAATCAAAGTTCGTGAAGATGATTCTATTGCAGCTGTAGCTAAGGTGATGAAAGAAGATGATCCAGAATTGGAGGAGTCATTAGAAGATGCAGATTCTCAAATCACTCCTGTTGATTTAGCGGCTGATCAAGACCCTAGCGTCAATACTAGCAATGAAGAAGAGTAAATAACTATTAATATTTCAGAAATTTTAAAACGAATATTTCTGACTCTAATTATTTTAAGATGAAAAAATCGGTAATACTGGCTGGTGCACTTTTAGTTGCTGTAGCCTCTTTTGGCCAAAAAAAAGAAATTAAAAAAGCCCAAAAGGCATTTGTAAAGGGAGATGTTCAGGCGGCACAAACGCTACTGAATGTTGCAGAAACTAAATTAGGTGAAGCAGACCTTGAAACAAAAATAGATTTTTATATAGCAAAAGGTGAAGTGACATTAGCCCAGGCAGGAAAATCTGGGTATCAGCAGATGAAAGATGCTGCAACTGCTTATAAGATGGCTCAAAAATTAGACACAAAAAACCAGTATAGAGGCCAAATAGATGCCGGTTTAGACAATACTCGTGTAGCTTTGTTTAATAGTGCCATTACAGAATCTAACGCAAAAAATTATTCTAAAGCTGGGGAGAAATTTTATTTAAGTTATACGGTAAAAAATGACACCATCGATTTGTATTATGCAGCGGGAAGTATGATAAATGCCAAAGATTATGATGCAAGTCTTGATTATTACCAACAGTTGCTCGATCTTGGGTATACAGGTATTAAAAAGAAATATACAGCACTACGTATAGAAGATAACAAGCAAGTGACCTTTGCCTCTGAGGCAGATAGAAACACAGAGTTATTATCTGGAAAATATACAAAACCTAGTGAGCGAATGTCTGAATCTGTTAAGGGCGATATTTTAAAAAATGTAGTACTTATTCTCTCTAGTAAAGGAGAGAATGATAAGGCTATTGCTCTTATGAGGGAAGCTAGAGAAGAAAACCCTACAGATATTACCTTAGTTAGAGCAGAGGCAGAAATGGTATATAAAATGGGAGATATAGCCCGTTATGATGAGTTGATGCAACAAGTTTTACAATTTGACCCTTCAGATCCAGAGCCTTATTATAACATTGGTGTTGTGGCTGCCACCTCCGGTAATCCTGCTAAGGCCATAGAATTTTACAAAAAAGCAATAGAATTAAAACCAGACTATACCTCTGCCCTTGTAAATCTTGGTGCTTTGATATTACGAGATGAGATGAAAATTGTAGATGAAATGAATTCTTTGGGGATGTCTAAGGCAGATTCCAAGAAATATGATGCCTTAGAGATGAAAAGAGAAGGTCTCTACACCGAGGCACTTCCTTATCTAGAGGCTGCTTACAGTTATAGAAGTGACAATCCACAACTTGTTGCAAAACTAAAAGAAATATATAGCCTTTTAGGCATGGACGCTAAAGAAGCTGAGATGAGGTCTAAACTTTCTGAATTAGAAAATTAAGCTATTTGGTAACAAGAAAAAAACCGCCACAATATGGCGGTTTTTTTATGTACAGTATTTACTTGAAAAATTAAATTTACACAATGCGTTTGATCACTCTTAATTTATGTGTGTGAAGGTTTGTTTGAATATTAAAAATACCTGTGTGATCCAGCCTATCTATACGAACTTTACCATGGGCATGAATGATATAATTGTCTTTCATTATAATTCCCACATGTATAATATCTCCCTCAGTATTATCAAAAAATGCCAAATCACCAGGTTCACTTTCTTCTATAAAACTTAAGGCTTCTCCCTGCTCAACTTGTTGGCTTGCATCACGTTTTAATTTATAACCATTAAGTTTATATACCATTTGAGTAAACCCGCTACAATCTATGCCAAAAGGTGTTTTTCCTCCCCAAAGATATGGGGTGTTGAGGTATAAAAGAGCTGTGTTTATTATATTGTCTTTAGTAAATTTTTCTTGTACAGTACTTCCCTCGAATTCATGTTTTAATAGGGGTAAGGCGTTTAAAGTACTCCCCATAACTATAGATATCATTTGGTTATCTTGGGTAGATACCACATCTACAAGATCCTCACTTATTTTAGGAGTTTGTTTAGAGATATCATTGTAATGTTCTTCTTCTAGAAATAGAAATTGTTTGTTGTCTATCCAGGCTTCATATGTATCATAGGCTAGGCGAATTCTACTCCATTTTTTTCTTGATTCTAAAACCTTAAACACCTCACCATACAATACTTGGGTCACTAGCTCACTGCTGTCTGCAGCTTCTGCTCTAAGAGGCACTATACTAAGATTACAAATACCGTATTTCATAAAATAAATGTGAGTTAGGCTCTTTGAATTACCATAGCAGTAGCGCCACCACCACCATTACAAATAGCTGCCGCTCCTATTTTCGCGTCGTTTTGTTGCAGAACATTTAGCAGTGTGATTAAAATGCGCACACCACTAACTCCCAAAGGATGTCCAAGAGAAACTGCTCCACCGTTTACATTTACAATATTTTTATCCAAACCTAAAATTTTCATATTAGCAAGCCCAACCACTGAAAAGGCTTCATTAAGCTCAAAGAAATCTACCTGATCTTGAGTCACTCCAGCTTTAGCAAGGGCCTTTGGCAAGGCCTTTGATGGAGCTGTGGTAAACCACTGCGGCTCATGTGCTGCATCTGCGTATCCTTTTATGGTAGCCAATATAGTGAGCCCAAGAGCGTTGGCCTTTTCTTCACTCATTAAAACCATTGCACCAGCACCATCATTAATAGTGGAGGCATTTGCGGCTGTAACGGTACCTTCTTTTGTGAAAGCGGCCCGTAATGCAGGAATTTTATCGATTCTAACATTTTTAAACTCTTCATCTTCACTTACTATTACAGGGTCACCTTTTCTTTGAGGAACTGCAACTGGTATTACTTCATTAGAGAATTTTCCTTCGCTCCAAGCCTTTGCAGAACGTTTGTAAGATTCTATAGCAAATGCATCTTGATCTTCTCTGGAAAACTTATATTCAGTTGCACAACTATCTGCCAATACACCCATAGCATTTTTGTCAAAGGGGTCTACAAGCCCATCTTTTTGCATGCCATCTAACATTGTAGTTGGTCCAAATTTCACTCCTTTGCGCATGTGCATATAATGTGGAATGTTACTCATACTCTCCATTCCTCCGGCTATAACAACATTGGCATCTCCAAGTGCAATAGCTTGAGCCGCGTGTATTACAGCTTTCATGCCAGAGGCGCATACCTTGTTTACCGTTGTACATGGCACTGTGTCGGGTATGCCCGCACCTATTGCTGCTTGTCTGGCTGGCGCTTGACCTACACCGGCCTGTACCACATTACCCATGTAAACTTCATCTACTTGAGTTGCATCTAGGTTGATTTTATCTAAAGCTCCCTTTATGGCAAAACTTCCTAATTCGGTAGCTGTTAACGAGGATAAACCTCCCATAAAACTTCCTATTGGAGTACGCACTCCAGCAACAATGACAACTTTTTTTATCATAATATTGAATTAAAATTTATGTAATGAGTAACTAAACCAAGCTTTAAATAATGGCTACGAAATTACATATTTATAACTAAATTATCAATATTTACAGCCATAGGTTTTGTTAGTGCCTCTGCCAATAGGTATCTTTACCTTGAATACACTTATTATGAAAAATACATTAAGCGCACTATCTAGAAATCAATCCTTATTATATAAAGTATTTCTTTTTATTGCAGCTACTTTTTTAATACTCTATCTTTTTCCTAAAGCTGGACAATTCAAGTATGATTTTCAGAAAGGAAAGCCATGGCAGTATGAGAATTTGTATGCTCCTTTTAGTTTTACTATAAAAAAAGATGCATCGTCACTTGAGATTGAAAAACAGCAAATAGTTGATAATGCAGAACCCTATTTTGATATAGATTTTGCTGCAGTTGAAAGTGTTAAAATAGAATTTTATCGTTTGTTGGATGAGGCCTACCAGAATTCATTATTTAGAGAATCCAAACTGTCACTTCAAAGTAAAGGGGCTACTATTATAGATGAAATTTACAAGCATGGTGTTGTAAGTGAATTATACTCTTATGATGCTGATAAACTTGTGTATTTAAAAAACGGAAATGAAATTGATAAGGTTACCTTTCATCAAATTGTAAATTTTGATGCTGTTTCCTCTATTATTGAAGACGCTACTTCTTTAGAGACAATTTCCCCTAGTATAGACCTTTTGGAGAAAATACTAACTATTGTTATCAAGCCAAATGTTTCTCTAAACACTAAACTAACTCAGGCTGCCATAGATGACGAGATAAATGCTATGAATCCTAACAAAGGGATTATAGAAAAAAGTGGTCGTATCATAGCCAAAGGCGAATTGGTAGACACAGACGCCTACCAAATTTTAGATTCTCTAAAGGCAGAATATCAATCTCAAGTCTGGACCAAATCAAATTATCTCTGGCTTTTAGTTGGCTATGGATTACTTGTAATGTTGGTTTTGTTGATGTTGTTATTATTTCTGAAAAAATACAGGCCAGAAATATATAGCAACAATACCAAAGTAACCTTTATCTTTTTTAATGTATTGTTAATGGTTTTACTGACCACTATTGTGGTAAAAATGGATGCCAAATATGTGTATGTAGTACCTCTGTGCATACTACCTTTAATTTTAAAGGCATTTTTTGATCCCAGATTAGGCTTATTTGTTCATGTACTTACCATACTATTGCTTGGATTTATAGTGCCAAATAGTTTTGAATACTTGTTTTTACAAATTATTGCAGGTATCGTAACTATCTTAACTGTCTCTGAACTATACAAAAGAGCAAATCTGTTTATTTCTGTTTCGCAAATTACCTTTATTTATATTATTGGATATCTTGCGTTTGTTCTTATACAAGAAGGGAATATATATGAGTTTAAGTGGGAAATATTAGGGTATTTCGGTTTATGTGGTTTAGCCACTTTATTTGCTCATCCCTTAATTTACTTCTATGAAAAATTATTTGGTTTGGTGTCAGATGTGTCTCTTTTAGAGCTGAGTGATACCAATTCAAAACTGTTAAAAGAGCTTTCCAACAAAGCTCCGGGAACCTTTCATCACTCTTTAAATGTTGCTAATCTTGCAGAGGCAGCTGCACAAGAAATTGGAGCCAATTCTATGCTAGTTAGGGTTGGTGCTTTGTATCATGATATTGGTAAAATGGCCAGTCCTACATTTTTTACAGAAAACCAATTAAGTGGAGTCAATGCCCATGATGAACTTGACCCAAAAGAGAGCGCCAGTATTATTGTAGATCATGTTATAGATGGTATTGAAATTGCCAGGAAATACAATCTTCCAGATAGAATTATAGACTTTATACGTACTCATCACGGTACAAGCATGGTGTATTATTTTTACAAAAAAGAGTTGCAAACTCAAGGAGAGGCAAACAAAGCCGATTTTAAATATCCTGGTCCTATTCCTTTTTCTAAGGAAACTGCTATTTTAATGATGGCTGATAGTGTGGAGGCCGCCAGCAAGAGTTTAAAAGAACCAACATCCACAAAAATTGATGTGTTTGTAGAAAAAATTATTGATACCCAGATGGAACAGGGTCAGTTTTTAAATGCCAATGTGACTTTCAAAGAGATTCAGCTCATAAAGAAAGTTTTAAAGAAAAAGCTAAATAATATGTTTCATTTAAGAGTAGAATATCCAGAGTAATTTGTCCTTATTTAATACCACAAGGACTTCATAACTATTATTTTTTGCCTTGATTTGTTAAAAAGTGGTACTTTTGTATCCTGAAAACGTTTCAGAACACTTCCTTATGAGCCAAAAAAAACTATTAAACGCAACAGAGATTCATGTCGCTTTGCATCGTTTGGCTTGTCAATTAATAGAAAACCACAACGATTTTTCTCAAACGGTACTCATTGGTATACAGCCAAGAGGTGGCTATCTAGCCAAGCGATTGGTAGGTCTTTTACAAAATCAGTACAAAATTAAAGAAGTACAATTAGGTTTGTTGGACATTACTTTTTATCGAGATGACTTTAGAAGAAGTGAAAAACCTCTAGAGGCAAATAAAACAGCTATAAATTTTGTGGTCGAGGATAAAAAAGTTGTTTTTATTGATGATGTACTCTACACAGGAAGAAGTATCAGAAGCGCATTAACAGCCATTGGAGACTTTGGCCGCCCAACAGAAATAGAATTACTTACCCTTGTAGATAGAAGATTTAGTAGGCATTTACCAATACAGCCAGATTATAGAGGTAGGCAAGTAGATGCTATTGATGGTGAAAAGGTACGAGTTTGTTGGCAAGAACAAGACGGAGAAGATGCAGTCTATTTAATAAAAGAATAATTATAAGATGTCTGAATTAAGCGTAAATCACTTATTAGGAATTAAATACATCACAGAGGAGGACATTCAACTCATCTTTGAAACTGCAGACCATTTTAAAGAGGTGATTCATAGGCCCATTAAAAAAGTGCCTTCACTGAGAGATATTACCATTGCTAACTTATTTTTCGAGAACAGCACTCGCACTAGACTTTCTTTTGAACTTGCAGAAAAAAGACTTTCTGCAGATATTGTGAATTTTTCTGCAGGATCTTCTTCAGTAAAAAAAGGAGAATCTTTAGTCGATACGGTTAATAACATTTTATCAATGAAAGTTGATATGGTGGTGATGCGTCATCCAAATCCAGGAGCTGGTGTATTTCTGTCCAAGCATATAAACGCAAGTATTATAAACGCTGGAGATGGCGCCCATGAGCATCCTACACAAGCCCTGCTAGACTGTTACTCTATTAGAGAGCGTTTGGGAGATGTAGCTGGTAAAAAAGTGGTAATAGTGGGTGATATACTTCACTCAAGAGTTGCGTTATCTAATATTTTTGCCCTACAAAAACTAGGTGCTATAGTAAAAGTTTGTGGTCCTAAGACATTAATGCCACGCTATATAGAATCATTGGGAGTTACTTTTGAGCCTAATTTAATAGAAGCTTTAAACTGGTGTGATGTAGCCAATATGCTGCGGGTACAAAACGAGAGAATGGATATCAGTTATTTCCCATCTACTAGAGAGTACACTCAGCAGTTTGGATTAAACAAAGCCATATTAGATAACTTGGGTAAAGAAATTATTGTGATGCATCCAGGACCAATTAATAGAGGTGTTGAGATTACAAGTGATGTTGCAGACTCCAAACAAGCAATCATTCTTGACCAAGTTCAAAACGGCTTGGCTGTGCGTATGGCCGTATTATATTTACTGGCCTCTAAAATCAAAAGAAATGATAATTAATACCTCTGAGACCTTTACTGTTTTAAAAGACCAGAAAGATGATATTGAAGATTTTGCTAGGTTTTTAACACGTAGCATCCCAACTAGATTTCAAGATCAAAATCTTATCATTGATTTGCTGTCTTATTCAGATTTGTCTTTAAATCAATTACTTTTATTTATTGAGCTTTCTAACCAACATCGAATTTTAAAACATTCTTTTGTAATTGTAAATAACGCCATTGATCCAGACACACTACCCAATGAGATTATGGTAGTGCCAACTCTTTTAGAGGCCCAAGATGTTATTGAGATGGAAGAAATTGAAAGAGATCTAGGCTTTTAAAAACATAGACCTTCTAACTCTATACTTATCTTAGAAAACAACTAATGCATACCTATGTTTAATCTAGTATTTTAATAGCATGAAATTAACAATTGTTGGTTGTCATTCTGCCTCACCACGCTATGATGCAAATCCTACTGCACAGATCCTAGAGGTAAAAGGACACTTGTTTTTAATAGATTGTGGGGAGGGTACCCAGGTACAGCTTAGAAAATTTAAAATTAAATTTGCTAGAATAAAACACATTTTCATTTCTCACCTGCATGGCGATCATTTTTTTGGTTTGGTAGGTTTAATAGCTACCTTTAAATTATTAGGCAGGGATACTCCTTTGCATATCTATGGGCCAAAAGGGATTAAACAAGCTGTTTTACTGCAACTTAAGTTAGGGAAAACCTACACCAATTTTGACCTCAAATTTCATGAGTTAGAAAGTAACCAGCCAACATTATTGTTTGAAGACGCTATTTTAAGCATTACTACCATTCCCCTAAAACATAGAGTATACACAAATGGGTTTTTATTTCAACAAAAGCCTGGTGATCGAGTATTAAATATTCAAAAAGCGACACAATTAGGCATAGATCCTTCTTATTATCAAAAAGCCAAACAAGGATTTGATGTTCCAGACAGCAATGACAATATGGTCTCTAATACTGCTATTACATTTGATCCAGCTCCTCCAAAGTCTTATGCTTATTGTAGCGACACAGCTTATTTTGAACAGATTATTCCTCAAATATCAAATAGCACGCTACTCTATCATGAGGCTACTTTTTTACAACAACATGCTCACTTAGCACTCAAAACAATGCACAGCACCCCCGAGCAGGCGGCAATAATCGCTAAAAAGGCAAATGTTGGCACATTACTTTTAGGTCACTATTCTGGGCGTTATAATGATTACAATGAGTTTAAACTTCAGGCTCAGAAAATTTTCACACCAACAAAACTAGCCACAGATGGGACCGTTTTTGAAATCTAAGCCTCAGGTGTTTCACTAGTTTGTTATTTTACTCCTAGTTTTTTCACATAACTTTAAAGATTCAGGCATACTATAAATTAGGCAATATTTGTACCTTGCAGTAAAGATGAGTTTATGGATAAGAACCTTCACAACTACAGAAAATCTTATGAAAAAGGATCCCTTACAGAGGATACTATCCTAGAAAATCCCTTGGAGCAATTTGCTGCTTGGTTTTTAGAGGCAGAGAAGGCACCTGGAGTTGAGGAGCCAAATGCAATGACCCTTAGTACTGTAGATAGCCAAGGTGCTCCAAGGTCTCGGGTAGTGCTCCTTAAAGAATTTACACAACAAGGGTTTGTATTTTATACTAATTATACTAGTGGTAAAGGCCAAGCTATTGCAAACAACAACAACGTCTGTGTTTCTTTCTTTTGGCCCTCATTGGAGCGTCAAATTATTATAACGGGTAAGGCCGTGAAAATTTCAGAAGAAAATTCTATCGCTTATTTTAATAAAAGACCCCGAGAGAGTCAATTGGGTGCTGTTGTAAGTGACCAATCTACGGTTATAGAAAGTAGAGAAGCCCTAGAAGTAAAGTTATTGCAATTAGAAAAACATTATGATAACAAGACTATAGTAAAACCAAATCATTGGGGCGGTTATTTAATACAGCCAACCTCCTATGAGTTTTGGCAGGGTAGAAGCAGTAGGTTACATGATAGGATTAAGTACACCAAAAACGGTAATAGCTGGAGTATAGGTAGACTGCAACCCTAGTTTAGTATCTAATTCCATTAATAATGAAAACATTATATTTTATTAGACATGCTAAATCTTCTTGGAAACACCATGTAGATGATTGGAAAAGACCGTTAAAAAAAAGAGGTGTTTTGGATGCTATACAAGTTTCAAAATTGCTGGCAAAAACATGTATTAAACCCCAAGTAATTATTTCAAGTGATGCGGTGAGAGCCTGCAGTACTGCCAGGTATTTTAAGGATGCTTTTGCCCTTAAAAATGATGCCTTTATATTAAACCCTCAGTTGTATGATTTTAGCGGCCAACAAGTTTTAAAGCTTATTAAAGAATTAAAAAACACCTTAGATTATGTAATGCTATGTGGGCATAATCATGCATTTACCTCCATAGTTAATAGCTTAGGTAGTATTACCATTAATAATGTACCTACTTGCGGTTTTGTAGCCATTACCTTTGAGGTAAATAAGTGGAGTGAGATAACCACAGGAACAACCAGTAGCATGATTTTTCCAAGAGATTTAAATAAATACTATGACACCAAAACCAACTAAAGCTCCCTCTGAGAACAGCTATTATAACCGTGAATTAAGCTGGTTGCAATTTAATGCACGCGTGCTACAAGAGGCAGAAGACAATACAACTCCACTACTTGAAAGGTTGCGCTTTATTGGAATTTTTTCAAATAATCTAGATGAGTTTTTTAAAGTTCGATATGCTACTATAAAGCGTATTGCTGATGCTGGGAAGGGTGGACGTAGCTTTTTAGGAGGCATCTCTGCCTCAGAGCTTATGGAGTTAATTACTCAAACAGTAATACAACAGCAAAAGACCAGTTTAGGTATTTTAAGTGGTATAAAACAGGAGCTTAAACAAGAGCAGATATTTATGATTAATGAGACGGAGGTATCTGCCTCTCAGTCTGAATTTATTGCAGATTATTTTTTACAAAAAGTTAGTCCAGCCATGGTGGTTATCATGATTGGAGAACTTAAAGAATTTCCTTCATTAAAAGATAGCGCAGCCTATCTAGCCGTGAAAATGGAAATGACTAAAGATGATACAACTTTTACATCAAAGAATAATTATGCCCTTATTGAGATTCCAAAAAATGTAGAAAGATTTGTAGAATTACCCTCTCAGGACGGTAAAAAATACATCATTATTTTGGATGATTTGATACGATATATGCTCCACCAAATTTTTAGCATCTTTAACTACAATACTATTTCTGCACACATGATAAAAATCACTCGCGATGCTGCCCTAGATATAGAGAGTGATTTAAGTAAAAGTTTTATTGATAAGATATCTAAATCTGTCAAAAACAGAAGTGATGGAGATCCTGTAAGACTTGTTTATGATAAGACCATAGATAATGAGACACTCTCCTTTTTAATGGAAAAAATGGGTATAAAAAACTCTGATAGTATTAACCCTGGTGGGAGATATCATAACAGAAGAGATTATATCAAGTTTCCTAGCTTAGGACGTCCAGACCTGCAATATGAAAAAATAAAACCCCTGCACATACCAGGTTTGTCCCTTGTGGGAAGTTTATTGGATAAGGTTGCCAAAAAAGATTACTTGTTACATGCACCCTACCAAACCTTTTCTTACGTAGTAAAGTTTTTGCGTGAGGCAGCACTAGACCCTACTGTAAAAACAATAAAAATTACCATTTATAGACTCGCTGAGGTTTCTCACATTGCCAGTAGTTTAATTAATGCAGTTAAAAATGGTAAACAAGTAACGGTGCAAATAGAACTTCAAGCACGTTTTGATGAACAGGCCAATATTCATTACGCTGAACAATTACAGCGTGAGGGTGTGAAACTTGTATTTGGAGTTGCAGGTCTTAAAGTACATTGTAAAATATGTGTTGTAGAGCGATTGGAAGAGGGAAAGTTGAAAAAATATTCAATTATAACTACAGGAAACTTTAATGAATCTACGGCAAGGATATACACAGATTACACCTTGTTCACCGCCAATCAAAAAATTGGTAAAGAACTCAATAGAGTGTTTGATTTTTTTGAGGTGAATTATAAAATTAAAGAGTACAAACACTTAATTGTATCTCCACATTATACCAGAACAGCAATTTATGATTTAATACAAACTGAGATATCAAATACCGCACAAGGTAAAACAAGTGGTATTAAATTAAAACTAAACAGCTTGTCTGACACCAAACTAATAGACAAACTTTACGCTGCTAGTACAGCAGGTGTTAAAATTCAATTAATTGTTAGAGGAATTTGTTGTTTGATACCAGGAGTAAAAAATATGAGTGAAAACATCGAGGTGATTAGTGTTGTAGATAAGTTTTTAGAGCACCCAAGACTTTATATATTTGAGAATGATGGAGCACCTAAGGTATATATATCTTCTGCAGATTTTATGCGAAGAAATCTAGACACAAGAGTAGAGATCTCTTGTCCAATATACGACCAGCAAATTAAAGAAGAAATTCTAGAAACCTTTGATATTTGTTGGAGCGATAATGTAAAAGCTAGATGTATTTCTCAAAAACAAGACAACGTATACAGAAACAATAACAACCCAAAAGTACGATCACAATTTGCATTGTATGAATTTTATAAAAATAAACTAGAAAATTAATTTGTTACACATAGAGAAATATGCTGCCATTGATATAGGTTCTAATGCTATACGTCTTCTCATTGCAACGGTTATAGAGAAAGAGGGCTTTCCTACTCAATTTAAAAAAACCTCCCTTGTGCGCCTTCCCATTAGATTGGGCGCCGATGTTTTTTTAAAGGGTAGTGTCTGCTCAGATAATTATAAGCGTCTTTTAGATGCGATGATGGCCTATTCATTAATTATTAAAACCCACAAGGTGGTTGCCTTTAGGGCTTGTGCAACTTCTGCTATGCGTGAGGCTAAAAATGGTCAGCAAATTGTATCAAAACTTAAAGCCGCTACTGGTATAGAGATTCAAATTATTGATGGGAATGATGAGGCTGCTATTATTGCCTCTACAGATTTAAAACAACTCATTAGTGATAATAAGGTGTTTTTATATGTTGATGTAGGAGGTGGCTCTACAGAATTCACTCTATTTGCCAATGGTCATACTATTGCCTCACAATCATTTAAACTCGGAACGGTACGTATTATTAATGGCATGGTTGACGATGCTACCTGGCAGCAGGCAAAAAACTGGGTTACTCAGCACACAAAGGCATATTCAAAAATTGATGTTATTGGATCTGGCGGAAATATAAACAGTATATATCGCTTTAGTGAGAAGAAGGTAGGCAAACCACTTAGTTATTTGTTTATGTCTAGCTTTTATCAAAAAATAAAACAGTATGATTACCACCAGCGTGTTTTTGATTTGAAAATGAATCCAGATAGGGCAGATGTTATTATTCCTGCCACACGTATATATCTTTCTGCCATGAAGTGGGCACAAGCAAAAAATATATATGTTCCAAAAATCGGTTTGGCAGATGGTATTGTAAAGCAGCTTTATAATGAGCGAAATGCTGCTGGGTTGAAATAGAATTAGTTTGTCTATAGCACTTAACTATCCATGAATGCTCTGGTTTTTACTCAAATTTTTCATGACTTGAGCTTCAAAATCTAGTAACTCTTGCCATTTTTTATCTACTTCTTTGCGCTCCCCATATTTTCTGGCAAAGCCCAGAAACATGGTGTAATGATTTGCCTCACTAACCATAAGTTTATGATAAAAATCTGCTAATTCTGGATCTTCTAATTCTTCACTAAGTAGTCTAAAACGCTCACAACTTCTAGCCTCTATTAGTGCGGCGTATAAAAGTCTGTGTACTAGTTGAGTGGTTCTGCTGCCACCCTTTGGAAAGAATTTTAAAATCTCCAAAACGTATCTATCTTTACGATCACGGCCCAAAGTCCAGCCACGGGCTATGATTTTATCGTGTACTAGCTTGAAGTGACTTATTTCTTCTTTAACCAGCGCAACCATTTCTTGCACTAACTCTGTATATTCTGGGAAAGAAACAATTAACGAGATGGCAGTAGATGTTGCTTTTTGTTCGCAATAGGCGTGATCTGTTAAAATTTCTTCAATGTTTTTCTCGACAATATTTACCCATCGGGGGTCTGTAGGTAATTTTAACCCCAGCATTTTTATTGGATGTTGTTTTTTTAAGTTCATAGCAGTATTTTAAATATCTAGTTCAAAGGCATTTCTAAGAGCTTCTAAATTAGGATTTTTTTCTACTAATTTTTCATATTTTTCTTTATCGGTATAAGCGTAGCGTTTTACTTCTAGTTCATTGACATTTATGACAAGATCAACAGTGTAATTTTGAAGTTTTTTACGCATGTAGGTTAACAGGTCAAACTTATCTCTTTCTACTTCAAGTTTGATAGTTTGGTTTGGAAACTCAAGATGGATCATTCCATCTATTAAAGTTGGAACATTCATACTAAGGTGAGATAGGAAATTGTATTTCCCCTGCTTTTTAACTATTTCTGTATATGCATTCCAGTGGGTGATCATTTGCTCCTGTGTGAACGCTTTATTGGGAAGGTTTTCTTCACTGGGGCTTCTATCACTTATTTCTTTTGCGAGTTGGTGCTTTTTTTGAATACTTTTTAGAGATAAAGCCGAAACTCTTTTTTTGGAACCAACCTCCCCTTTAATGACTTGTGGACTTTGGATAACTTGTTGGCTCTTTGGAGCAGTAACAGGGTTATCATTGTTTTGCACTTCTTGTTTTTTTTCAACAATAGTAGTGTTTTGTGCAATTGGCGTAGGCTCGGGAGTGTCAAGCTTTTC
>CAJWXC010000023.1 GCA_913048215.1 uncultured Flavobacteriaceae bacterium
CAATACCCAGGCAGTTATGGATGAGTTTAAAGCCACGGACCTCTCTGTCTTTACTGCAATACTCTCTGTCTCTCCAATGTATAATAAGCCAAGTCAAGAAGGTATTTACAGGCACTTTGCAGCCATAGCATCTGTAAGTGTTAAGCCTATTATATTGTACAATGTTCCTGGCAGAACGGCCAGTAACATGGAACCTCAAACTGTGGCTAGACTAGCCCGAGATTTTAAGAATATTGTCGCCATAAAAGAGGCCAAAGGCGACATGGTACAGGCCATGGAAATGATTAGTCAAACACCAGAAGAATTTTTGGTAATAAGCGGTGATGATATGATTGCCTTGCCTATGACCCTGGCGGGGGGCGCTGGTGTAATATCTGTTATAGCAGAGGGGTTTCCAAAAGCTTTTTCTAGCATGATTAACCTTGCATTGCAACGTAAGGTAGACCAGAGCTATGCAATTCATTATAAAATAGCACCAGCAATTGAATATATTTTTGAACAAGGAAATCCAGCTGGTATTAAGGCAGTATTTGCGGCGCGTAATTTATGTGAACCCACTCTAAGGCTCCCACTAGTTGAGGTTGATGCTGCTTTGAACGAAAAAATAAAAGCCTTCGTACAAGCCTTTTAATATCATTATATTTTTGAGGTGCTTTACACAAGCCATTTTATTTGTAAAATGAATGCCAACACAATATACATCAACGATAATAAGTTTTTGTAATCACGTATAATTCACTACTTTTGCCCGACGTTTTTAAAGCTATGAAATACATAATTTTCTTTTTTATTTGTTGCACAGTGTTGTGCACCTCTTGCACCCCTTACCAAGTTGTGCTTAAGGAATCAGATAGTGTTGCCAAATATCAGATGGCAGACTCTTTGTATCAAGTAGCCATGGCTACAGGTAAAAAATCAAAATTCAGAAGTTCTTTAAAACTTATGGAACAAATTGTTCCTCTCTACAGAGGTAAGCCTCAGGCAGAAAAGCTTTCTTACATTTACGCAAATACTTTTTACAACCTAGAAGATTATTTTGTAGCGGGTTATCAGTTTGAGCGTTTTGAATCTACCTATCCAAAAAGTGATAGTGTTGAGGTGGCTGCTTATAAATCTGCAAAGAGCTATTATGAATTATCACCACGGTTTTCTTTGGATCAAAAAGACACACAAACAGCCTTGGAGAAACTACAAGCGTTTGTAAATAAATATCCAAACTCTACCTATAGAATAGAAGCAAATGATTTAGTAACCGAGCTTCGAGACAAGCTAGAGCGCAAGGATATTGAAACGGCTCACCAGTATTTTAGTATTGGAGAACAAATAGGTAGTTACAAACCAGCTGTAGATGCGTATGAGAATTTTATTACAGACCATCCAGGGTCTGTATTTAGAGAGCTTGCTTTTTTTGGTAGAGTAGCGGCTTCTTACAATAGAGCTATAAGCAGCATTCCTGCAGTTCAAAAAGAAAGGCTTCTCATTTCAAAAGAATACTACAACAAGTATGCAAAATATTATAAGGCTGGAGACAAAAAAGAAGATGCAGATGCACTCATCGCAGCTATAGATAAAGAACTAGAAAAGTACCAAAAACCCACAGAAAACTAAGATTATGGCAGATATTAAAAACAGCGAAGCACCTTTAAGCACAACTACTATTGATAAAAACAAAGTAGATGAGCCTACAAACAACATTTATGAGGCAATCTCTATTATTTCTAAAAGAGCAAATCAAATTAATGGAGACATTAAAAAAGAACTGTTAGAAAAATTAGATGAATTTGCTACCTACAATGATAGTCTTGAAGAGATTTTTGAAAACAAAGAACAAATTGAAGTTTCAAAATTCTATGAAAAACTTCCAAAGCCCCACTCATTGGCAGTACAAGAATGGTTAGAAGATAAAATCTACCACCGCAATACTGCAGATGAGGATTTAGAACAGTAAAATACATATGAGGGTACTAAGCCAAAAAAAGATTTTACTTGGCGTTACTGCTGGTATTGCTGCTTATAAAGCCGCGTTTTTGGTGCGTTTACTTGTAAAACAAGGCGCAGAGGTAAAAGTTGTAATGACACCAAAGGCCAAAGAATTTGTAACCCCCTTAACACTTTCTACGCTCTCTAAAAACGAAGTACATTCTTCCTTTACAAACCAAGAGAATGATAATGCCCAATGGAATAACCATGTTGAGTTAGCCCTTTGGGCAGATTTATTTATCATAGCTCCAGCTACTGCCAATACGCTTTCAAAAATGGCACATGGCACCAGTGATAATTTATTATTGGCCACTTATCTTTCTGCAAAATGTCCTGTTTATTTTGCTCCCGCTATGGATTTGGATATGTACAAGCATCCAAGCTCCAAACAAACCTTTGATACTTTAATAGGGTATGGTAATCATATGATACCTGCAGCATCTGGTGAATTAGCTAGTGGTCTGGTAGGGCAAGGAAGAATGGCAGAGCCAGAAACAATTATTTCTTTTATTAGTTCTGAAATTTTAAAAAACCTACCTCTGCAAGGTAAAAAAGTCTTGGTCACTGCGGGGCCTACTCATGAGCTGATTGATCCAGTACGATTTATCGGAAATCATTCTTCTGGTAAAATGGGTATTGCTATTGCTGAGCATGCAAGTAGTTTGGGCGCACATGTAACACTAGTGTTAGGCCCCTCAAGTGTTCCGATTTCAGATAAAAATATAGATGTTGTACGTGTAACAACAGCCCAACAGATGTATGATGCTGTTCATCAGTTTTACCAAACAACTACTATTGCAATTTGCAGCGCAGCTGTCGCAGATTTTAAACCCGTTACTGTTTTAGACCAAAAAATTAAAAAGAAAACTGGTGAAGGATTATCTTTTGACCTTGAGCCAACAAAAGATATACTCGCTAGTTTGGGTTTACAAAAGAAACATCAATTTTTAGTAGGTTTTGCACTGGAGACTCAAAATGAATTAGAAAATTCAAAAAAGAAACTTGAAAAAAAGAATTTAGACTTAATTGTGTTAAATTCGCTTAGAGACAAAGGAGCAGGGTTCAAAGCAGACACAAATAAAGTTACTCTTATTGACAAAGACAATAAAGTAACTCCTTTTGATGTTAAGTCAAAGAAGGATGTTGCAAGAGATATTTTAGAACATATTATTTCAAAGTTAGATGCGTAATTTTATACTTTTTATAACCTTGGTTGCTTTTACAACAACTTGTATTGGCCAAGAGCTTAGTGCAACTGTTTATATAGATGCAGAACAAACAGGCCAACAAAACAATCAAATTTTTAAAACACTTGAACAGCAGCTCACAGAGTTTTTAAACAACCGTAATTGGACAGATGATAGCTATCTAAACCAAGAACGAATAGATTGTAATTTCACGTTAATTATCTCTAGTTTTGATGGTACTTCTTTTGGTGGATCTTTGCAGGTGCAATCTTCTAGACCTGTATTTAACTCCTCTTACAATGCGCCAATATACAACTACAATGACAGGCAAGTGACTTTTCAGTACAAGGAGTTTGAACCTTTGGTATTTAATATAAATCAATTAGAATCTAACCTAGTGGCGCTTTTTTCTTATCATGCCTACACTGTCATTGGTTTGGACGCAGCTTCTTTTGAAGAAAATGGGGGTGATACTTATTTTGAAATAGCAAAACAAATTGTAAATACAGCCTCATCTAGCAGCTACGCTGGCTGGAAATCTACCGACGGTACACAGTCTAGATATAGATACAACGATGCTATGGTTTCTAACGTATATAGAGAGTTTCAAACTGCTATGTATGAGTATCATCGCACAGGTTTAGATATTATGGAATCTAATCAAAAACAAGCCAAAGAAAATATTATAGAGGCATTAAAAGCACTAAAGAGTATCAATGATCGTAGGCCTAACTCTTTTGTGCTGCGCACCTTTTTTGATGCTAAGGTAGATGAGATTAAATCCATATTTAGCAGTGGGCCTCAAGTAGATACAGCAACTTTAAAAGAATCCCTCAACAGAATGGCACCTACCAGAAGAAACGCTTGGGGAGAGATCAACTAAAAACTACTTTGGTTTTTAATAAAACAAGAAATTTTCAGGTATGATATTAAGTCTTTCAATAAAAAATTATGCTTTAATTGAGGACATTCAAGTACCACTTACTAGTGGTTTAACAATTATTACCGGAGAAACTGGAGCAGGTAAATCTATACTTCTTGGCGCACTAGGTCTATTGCTTGGTAAGAGAGCAGACCTCAGCAGTGTTAAAGACGCGAGCAAAAAATGTATCATTGAGGGAGAGTTTTCCTTAAAAGGATATGATCTAAAAGTAGTTTTTAAAGATCATGACCTTGACTATGATGTTCATACCATTATACGCAGAGAAATTTTACCCAATGGTAAATCTAGAGCCTTTGTTAATGACTCTCCAGTAGGGCTATCTCAATTACAAGCTTTAGGAGGACATCTTGTAGATATTCATAGCCAGCAAGAAACCAACAGTTTTGCCACAGAAGGATTCCAGCTAGAGGTTCTAGATGCCCTGTCAGGCAATGCGCCAATACTTCAAGGATACCAAAATACCTTGGTGGAGTTTTCTGGTGTTTGTAAAGAGTTAGAGAAACAGCTTTCACAGAAAGAAGCTGCCTTAAAAGAACTTGATTACCATACGTTTTTACAACAAGAACTCATGGAAGCCTCACTACATAGTATAGATCAACAAGTATTAGAGACCAACTATCAAACTCTAAATAACGCAGAAGAAATACAAGAGTCTTTTGCTGGTATAGACCAGCTTTTCTCTCAAGAGAATACGGGTATTATTGATCGTATCAAACAAGCTAGAAGCCTGTTGCTTACTATTTCCAAATACGCACCCTCTTACCAAGAGCTGTATGACAGATTACATAGCGTTACCCTAGAGCTTGAAGATGTTATCTCAAGTATCCAAAACACATCTGAAGATCTGCAGGTAGACCCTGCAGAATTATTTAGAATTAATCAAGTACTACAAACGCTCTATAGGTTACAACAAAAGCATAGTGTTTCAAGTGTTGAGCAGCTACTTGATATAGAATCAACTCTAAGCTCAAAGATAAACACAACCCTTACCCTAGACACCACCATACAAAGCCTAGAAAAACAAAAACAAAAGCTATCACAGGCGCTTTTAAAGTTTGCATCAGATCTTCATAATAACAGGGTTGAGACCCTCCCGATGTTACAGCAAAAATTAGAATCGTATTTATCATTGCTGGGTCTTCCAAACGCCAAGTTTAAGGTAGAATTTACTACCTCTCCCACTTTTAAAAAATCTGGGACAGATAGTCTCTCTCTTTATTTTACAGCTAATAAAGGAGGTAATTTTGGGCTCTTAAAAAAGGTAGCTTCTGGAGGTGAAATGAGTAGAATTATGCTGTCTGTAAAGGCATTGCTATCTCAATATAAAAAATTGCCTACCATTGTTTTTGACGAGATTGATACTGGAGTCTCAGGAGAAATTGCCCTTAAAATGGCTTTTATTATGGGTGAAATGAGTACCCAAATGCAAATTCTTAGCATCACACACTTGCCACAAATAGCTGCCAAAGGTGAGCAACACATAAAGGTTTATAAACAAGAGCGTCAAAACACCACCATAACACATTTAAAGCAACTCTCTGCAGAGGAGCGTATTGTAGAAATTGCGCAAATGATAGGAGGTAAAAACATTACAGACACTACTTTGGCTAATGCAAAAGAATTACTGAATTAAAAAAGGATACTGTATATTTACACCTTAAAATATCAAAAAAAACAACCATTAAAAGGATTAAAGATGTCTTATAATTTATTAAAAGGAAAAAGAGGAATTATTTTTGGAGCTCTTGATGAAAACTCAATTGCTTGGAAAACAGCAGAAAGAGTTCATCAAGAAGGAGGAACTTTTGTTCTAACAAATGCCCCTATAGCCATGCGTATGGGACAAATTAAGGCATTAGCAGAAAAGACGGGTTCTGAAATTATTCCAGCAGATGCAACATCTATGGAGGATCTTGAGAATTTGGTTTTAAAATCTATGGAAATCTTAGGTGGTAAAATAGATTTTGTACTTCACTCTATTGGGATGTCTGTAAATGTTAGAAAGGGGAAACCCTACACAAGTCAAAACTATGACTGGACACACAAAGGATGGGATGTATCTGCAGTTTCTTTTCATAAAACCATGAGTGTATTATACAACCACAACGCAATGAATGAGTGGGGGAGTATTGTAGCGCTAACTTATATGGCAGCTCAACGAGTTTTTCCTGACTATAATGATATGGCAGATAATAAGGCTTTTCTAGAATCTATAGCTCGCAGCTTTGGTTATTTCTTTGGTAGAGATCAAAAAGTACGTGTCAATACAATTTCTCAATCTCCAACTCCAACAACTGCTGGTCAAGGAGTTAAAGGATTTGATGGCTTTATTGCTTATGCAGAGAAAATGAGCCCACTGGGTAACGCTACTGCAGAAGATTGTGCCAATTATACCATTGCCATGTTTAGTGATTTAACCAAACGTGTTACCTTACAAAACCTGTTTAATGATGGTGGTTTCTCTAATATGGGTGTAAGTGATCAGGTGATGGATACCTTTACTAAAGAGTAGACACATCCATACAATTTCTTAGGCCACCTTAACGAAAGTTGAGGTGGTTTTTTTGATTAACTTTACAAAATGATACAATTTTCATTTATCATTCCAGTTTACAATAGACCAAACCAGATTAAAGAATTGCTGGAGAGTTTTAAGGGGTTTACCTGTGGCAACCCCTTTGAAATAGTTATCATTGAGGACGGATCTACCCTTGGCTGCTCTGAAATTGTAGAAAGATATCAAGATGCTTTAGATATTTCCTATTATCAAAAACCTAATACTGGCCCGGGAGATTCTAGAAACTTTGGTATGAGACATGCCAAAGGAAATTACTTTATTATTCTAGATAGTGATGTGTTAGTACCCCCAGATTATTTGAGCCATGTGAGTACATTTTTAACCCACAGTTATGTAGATTGTTTTGGAGGTGCAGATGCCGCTCATCATAGCTTTTCTAGGTTACAAAAAGCAATTAACTATACCATGACTTCTTTTTTTACCACCGGAGGTATTCGAGGCAGTAAAAAAGCAGTACAACATTTTGAGCCAAGAAGTTTCAATATGGGCATCTCCAAAAAAGCCTTTGAGGCCACATCAGGGTTTGCTAAAATTCATCCAGGTGAAGATCCAGATTTATCCCACCGCATTGCACAAGCAGGATTTAACACTGCTTTTGTGCCAAATATTGCAGTGTTTCATAAACGCAGAGTGTCTTGGAGTAGTTTTATGGTGCAGGTTAAAAAGTTTGGTCTGGTACGCCCAATATTAAATAAATGGCATCCTCAAGGCGCTAAGATTACCTTTTGGCTGCCAACACTATTTATTGGTTTCACTGTTGCAAGCCTATTTCTGGGGATATTTTACCATTGGCTATTTTTATTGCCTTTGGTTAGTTATGTGGCTATTATACTTACAGATGCAAGTATAAAGACCAAAAATTTGGGTATTGGTTTTATGGCAGTTTTAGCCATGTTTATTCAGTTTTTTGGGTATGGTTATGGGTTTTTAAAAGCCACTATCTTTATACATTGGCTTGAAAAAGATCCCCAAAAACAGTTTCCAAGATTATTTTTTAAGTAATTTACAGCAAGCATTTTTATTATGGCAAAAACATTTAAAAATCCATTCAAGAATTCAAAACTCAAAGCCTTTATTGTCTTTTTGTTTCTTGCTTCTGTTTTTTGGATGTTAACAAAGTTTTCTAAACAAGATGTTGCCTCTGTTGGTGCCACAATAAGCTTTGTTAATATACCACAAGGGTATATGTTAGACGAAAATACCATTCAAGACTTTTCTTTTAATGTAAATGCCACAAGATTTGAGTTTTTAGGTTATGTTTTCAAAAAGCCAAGTATAAAAATTGATGTTGGCGCCTTTTTTAACGAGACTACAAACACAGCTAGGGTAGATGGTGCTGCGCTAGAAAAACTTATACTAAACCAAGTGGTAGATGATGGTTTTGTAACCCAGCTCTCATTGCCAGAGCTTATGATAACTCTAGAGCCGCTAAGCTTTAAGAAGGTTCCAATCTTAGGGCAGGTTTCTATTTCTTATGATGTTGGTTTTGATGCTATGGGTCCATTACAAATAAAGCCTGACTCTGTTACTATTACAGGTTCTAAACAACTGTTGGATACTATTGTTTCTATTACAACAACCCCTCTAGAGCTTTTTGATATTTCAGCATCTTTCAGGCAGGCTATTTCTGTAGAAAGTATATCAAATTCTACAGCTACAATTTCTCCAAAGACAGTAACTATATCTCAAAACGTGTCTGAGTTTTCTCAAAAAATACTTATGGTTCCTGTAACTATGATAAACCAACCATCGCAGGGGAATTTTAAATTACTTCCAGCAAGTATTAGGGTAGCTTTTAATGTTCCAGTAGATAGGTTTAATGAAATAACTCTAGAAGATTTTACTATTATTTGTGACTACAACTCAAGAGATAGAGAAGATAACTTTTTGATACCAGTGGTACAGCAGATGCCTGCAAATATTACAGGTGTTGAAATGGAAACAAAAAAAATAGATTTATTGATATTTAAATGAAAATCGTTGGACTTACAGGGGGTATAGGTAGTGGTAAGACTACCATAGCAAAGCTTTTTCAAGCCATGGGAGTTCCTGTATATATTGCAGATACTCAGGCGAAAAAGATTTTAGAATCCTCTAAAGTAGTTCGGGCAAAAGTAATTGCATTACTAGGAGAAAAGGCTTACTCCAATAAATTGCCTAATCGAGAGTATATAGCTCAACTTGTTTTTAATGATCCAGCTTTGTTAGGGGGTTTAAATGCTATTATTCATCCCCAGGTGCACATTAATTTTAAGCAGTGGGCACAAAAGCAGGATGCTCCTTATTGTATTAAAGAAGCTGCTATTTTGTTTGAAAATGGAGGTTTTGCGATGTGTGATGCTACTATTTTAGTTACTGCTCCCACAAAATTAAAGATAGAAAGGGTGCTCGCTAGAGACAACACCTCACTCACTAGTGTAGAGCAGCGTATGGAAAACCAGTGGGAAGATGAAAAGAAAATTCCAATGGCTAGTTATGTTATTGAAAACATAGATTTAGCAAGCACAAAAAACCAAGTTCAAAAAGTTCATAAAACACTTCTAAGTACTTGTATTTCAAATCTCTAGTTTTTTTGTTATTATTAAGTTAAACACAAGAACGGCTATTTGTTAAAATCTTACTTTTGAGTTATGGATAAGAAAATCTTTAGCTTGCTTGTAGGCCTAATGGCGCTTTCTCTGCTTGGGATTATTTTTGTTCAATGGTACTGGATTTCTAATTCTTACGACAATAAAGAAACTCAGTTTATTTCTAACGTAAGGCAAGTGTTAGTCAATACCTCTGAGGAGATTGAATTAAAAGAAATTGAAAAATACTACACCATATACAGTGATGTTTTATCTGAAGCCGGTACCCCAGAGAGTATCAGTATTAGTGAATTAATCTATAAAATAAACACTGATAAAACCAACAACTCTTTTATATTCTCTGACGGAATTCTAGAAGAAGATTATAAATTATCCACAAGTTTTCTAGATACAGACATTGATAGTATTGTTTTCAAAAAAGTTATTAGTAAAACTAAGATCAAAAAAGTTTTACAAAATGTGGATGGTTCTACCAATAAAACTATAAATACGGAGTCTTTTGCCAGATTAAAAGACTATGAAAGAATACAATTTGAAAATGCGTTTGCAAATATATCTGCAAATACTCCTTTGCACCTTAGGGTAACATCAAAAGAGATACAAGAAAGTATTTCAAGACAATTAGAGGACAGGGGTGTGAAGTCAAAATTTCAATTTGCAGTGTATAGTAATAATTTGGCTACTAAAGTTCGTTCCAAGAAATTTGAAATTTCTCCCCAGACAACCTTTAGAGTTCCACTTTTTGAGGATAATGACATAAACAAGGGATATCAATTGTACGTGAATTTTTATGAACAAGAGCGTGATGTTTGGTCTACTATTTTTGGTATGTCTATGTTATCACTTTGTTTTACTAGTGTTATTTTTATTGCTTTTTATAGTGCTTTGAGTCAACTAGTGAAACAAAGACAAATTGCTCAAATTAAAAATGATTTTATAAATAATATGACTCATGAGTTTAAAACTCCCATTGCGACCATTGGTCTGGCTTTAGATGCGCTCAAAAATCCAAAAGTGAAGGGAGATGAAGTTTTCTTTGCAAAATATTTGAAGATGATTCGGGATGAAAATGCAAGGATGTTGGGCCAAGTAGAAGATGTATTGCGTATTTCTAGTTTAGAAAAAAATGAACTTAATTTACCCAAAGACCATTTTAATATACATCACATCATAGAAGATTCTGTATCACATATAAGCCTTATTGTTGAAGATAATGGAGGATATGTTAAAACGCATTTTGGAGCATTAAAAACAGATGTTTTTGTTAATGAACCACATCTAACAAATGTAATAGTAAACATCTTAGATAACGCGGTAAAATACTCTGAAGAGGCACCAAAAATTGATATATGTACCCAAAGCACTAAAGATAAAGTTATTATCAAAATACAAGATCAGGGCATTGGTATGAGTAAAGCCGAACAAAATAAAATATTTGATAAGTTTTACCGCGTACCCACCGGTGATATACACAACGTGAAAGGCCATGGGCTAGGGTTATCTTACGTAAAAAAAATACTTGATGATCATGGTGCAAAAATCACCATTGAGAGTGAACAAGAAAAAGGAAGCACATTTATAATTAAATTACACTTAATATCTTAACGTATGGAAACAGAAAACAAAAAAATACTACTGGTAGAGGATGATCCAAATTTTGGGACAGTCCTTAAGGATTATCTTACCATGAATGACTATAATGTCATACATGCTAAAAATGGTATGGAAGGCTTTGAAAAATTTAAAAAGGATGATTATGATCTTTGCATTTTAGATGTAATGATGCCCTATAAAGACGGGTTTACCCTAGCCAAAGAAATACGAGAAAAAAATCAAGATGTGCCTATTATTTTTCTAACGGCAAAAGCAATGAAAGAAGATGTCTTAAAAGGCTACAAAGTAGGAGCAGATGACTACTTAAACAAACCCTTTGACAGTGAGGTCCTTCTTATGAAAATCAAAGCAATCATGCAGCGTAAAGCCAAAGATTCTATAGCAGATAGTAAAGAGTTTGAATTTCAAATAGGAAATTTTTTCTTAAACTCTAAGCTAAGATTTTTAACTTTCCATAAAGAAAATCCTGTAAAACTTTCTCCAAAAGAAAATGAGTTGTTGCGATTACTAGCCTTGCACAAAAATGATTTAATGCCAAGGGAGCTTGCGCTTATAAAGATATGGAGAGATGATAATTACTTTACTTCAAGGAGTATGGATGTATACATTGCCAAACTTCGTAAATATCTCAATAAAGAAGATGATGTAGAGATTATAAACATTCACGGTGAAGGATTTCGTTTGGTTGTTAAAAGTGAAGTTGATATTTAACATAAACACATACGTAAGTGTAAAAAAACGCCCTGTTATAGGGCGTTTTTTTCTTTTATAAAATCAACTATATCATCACTTTTACTGGTATAGTCAAACCAATGTATCTGTTGGTTTTTTCTAAACCAGGTACCTTGTCTTTTTGCAAAGCGCCTGGTGTTTTTTTTAATTTCTTCAACAGCTTTTTCTAGCGTGATTTTTCCTTCAAAATATTGAAATAATTCTCTGTAGCCTACGGTTTGTAGGGCATTTAAATCTTTGTGTGCAATAAGTTGTTGTACCTCCTGTAAAAGCCCATTTTCTAACATAATATCTACCCTTTTATTAATTCGTTGATAGATCACTTGTCTCTCTGCGGTAAGGCCTATATAAAGGGTCTCAAAATTTCTATTGGCAGGTTTAGCTTTTAAAAAACTAGAGTAGGGTTTGCCAGTTGCCCTATATATTTCTAGGGCTCTTATTATTCTTCTGGGATTTTCTGTATCCATTGTTTTGTAATACATTGGATCTGCATCCATCAGCTCTTGTTGTAACACCTGTATACCCTCTTTGTTTAATTGGAAGTTTAACGCTTCTCTTATTTCTTTGGGGACATCAGGGAAATGATCTAAGCCATTTATTACAGCATCTACATACAGCCCAGAGCCGCCCACAAGTATTGCGATAGATTTCTTTTTAAAGAGAGCTTCTAATTGTAAGAGGGCCTCTTTCTCAAAATCTCCAACACTATAGGGATCAAAAATACTTCTGTGCTGAATAAAATGATGAACAGCTGCTGCTTGTTCTTGGGTAGAGGGTACCGCTGTGCCTATTTTCATTAATGAATAAAACTGTCTAGAATCTGCCGATATAATTTCTGTATCAAAAGCAGAAGCCAATGCTATACTTAGGCTGGTTTTTCCAATGGCAGTAGCACCCACAACGCATATAAGTAACGGTTTTTTGGACATTAGACTTTAGAATCTTCCTCGAGAAGGGTTGTACCACATTTATGACAAAATTCTGCATGGTCATTATGGTTATCTTCATTGCAGTTTTGACAAGACTGGGTGTTTGTATGAATATACTCTGGGTCATGTACTGTAGGTACTTTTTTTCTAGCATATTCTGCACTAACAATACCCGTTGGAACTGCAATTATCCCATACCCCATAATCATAATAATAGCGGCTATAAACTGCCCAAGAGGGGTAATAGGAGCAATGTCTCCAAAACCTACAGTGGTAAGAGTAACAATACACCAATATACACTTATGGGGATACTTACAAAACCACTTTCTTCTCCCTCCACCAGGTACATGATAGTACCCGCAATAATTGACAAAATAAGTACAGCAAATAAAAATACTAATATCTTAGGTTTACTATCACGAAGTGCTTTGTTTAGTTTGTTTGCCTCACCCATATAACGGGTAATTTTCAGGATTCTAAAAACCCTTAATAACCTCAGTGCTCTCACTGCCAATAATGCATTACTTCCAGCTAGAATAAATGATAAATACAGTGGTATGGTGGAGAGAAGATCTATAACACCATAAAAACTAAATATGTAGGTGGAGGGCTTTTTAACAGTAATGATTCTAAGAATATATTCTATGGTAAAGAATATGGTAATGATCCATTCTCCAAAATATAACAAGTCATGATAATGAGTGTCTATAGAAGTAACACTTTCAAGCATCACCAGTAGTACACTAACTACTATTAAAATAAGTAGCACAACATCAAACAATTTACCCATGGGCGTGTCTGCCTCATAGATGATGGTGTGTAATTTATTTTTTAAATTATTGGTAGTCAATTTTTTAAATTTACTCTGTTAAATGTACAGAAGTTTCTATTAACTTTTATGGTTTACCTCTAGATTTATAATTTTAATCACTTTTCGTTTTCTAAGGTAAGACTGTAAAATGTGTTGCGCATCCCTGTTGTTATCCATAGGCCTTATGATAGATTTTAAAATCTCTGGGTTGGTAATTTGATGATTTAATGTATAATATCCAAACCCTCTATAGCTTCCTTCTTCTATTAGAATAACAGAGCGCTCCTGAGTATTTCTCCCTTTGTCAATGACCAGCATATGTTGGTTTTGATAACTGTAGTTGTTTAAAAACTCGCTTACTTTTTTGTTGTAACTATTTGGTGGCTCCTTATCAATACAAGCCCCAAGGCATTCTTTTATTTCGTAACTAAAACAGGCCTTATCTACATTTTGCAAGCCCCCAAGTTTTTGACATAAAGCATATTTACCAATAATGTTTTCAAGATGCTTCTTGGCAGATTGAAGACTACTAAAAGTAGTAATGGCTTTTTTACGAGCATCTACCTTTTCAATCTTTAAATTTATATATCCTTTTTTGTCTACAAAGGATGTAAGTTGGGCATTAAAGGCTCTTTTTCTTAGCGCTCTATTATATTTTGGGTTGAGTTGTTTTATGTCTTCACTTTCTTTTAAAAGTGCAATAAGTTCATTTCCGGTTTTTTCATAGCTTATGGCTGTAACCTCTTGTTGTATTTTTTTAGATTTTCTATTGTCGTTTGTGAAATGTTGGGTCAGCCTTTTTTGTATGTTTTTACTTTTTCCAATGTAAATAATAGTACCATCTTCTCGATGCATATAATAAACCCCTATATCTGTAGGCGCAGCTTTGATTAGCGCTAGTAATTTTGAATCTATATTTCTCCTAGGATTTACTTTAATATGCTGTTGTAGCATTTCTTTTTTAGCATCTTTAAGTAAAAGTAACTTGAAGAGTTCTACGGTAGCCAGTGCATCTCCACCAGCGCGATGTCTATTTACAATGGGTATGCCTAGGGCTTGAACTAGTTTTCCCAGACTGTAGGAGGCCATATCTGGCATGAGTTGTTTGGCTAGCTCTACAGTGCAAAGTGTTTTCTTGTCAAAGTTGTAGCCTAACCTGTCAAACTCTGTGGTTAGAATTCTATTATCAAATTGTGCATTGTGTGCTACTAATACTGCATCTTGTGTGATTTCTATGATGCGTTTTGCGACTTCATGAAATTTTGGCGCTGTGCGTAGCATTTTATTATTAATTCCTGTGAGTTTCACCACAAAGGGCTGTATTGGTATTTCAGGATTTACAAGACTTGCAAATTGATCTATCACCTTATCTCCATCAAAACGATAGATTGCAATTTCTGTAATGCCCTCTTCATTATACTTTCCTCCGGTGGTCTCTATGTCTAAAATTGCGTATTCCAATATCTAAGTGCTTGCTAATAATTTCTAGCTCCAAAAATAGAACTTCCTATACGTACCATGGTGCTTCCATGGTTTAATGCCAAGGTGTAATCACTACTCATTCCCATACTTAAGACAGATAATTGCGGGTGTTGTTTAATACACTCTTGATGTAGGATGCTTAATGTTTTAAATTCTTTTTCTATTTGTGTTTTATTATCTGTAAAACTTGCCATTCCCATAAGCCCAACGATAGAAACATGTGGCAGTGTTGCTTGAATATCTTTGTCTAGTAATTGCAATGCATCTTCCTCTTTTAAACCAAATTTGTGTTCTTCCTCTGCTATTTTAATTTGCAATAAGCACTTTATTACTCTTTGGTGTTTGGCGGCTTGTTTGTTGATTTCTTTCAGTAATTTAAGACTGTCTACGGTATGTATTAAATCAACAAAAGGCGCCATATATTTTACTTTGTTGGTTTGTACATGTCCAATCATGTGCCATTGAATATCTTTGGGCATTTCTTCCCATTTAGAGGCCATTTCCTGTATTTTATTTTCACCAAAGACCCTTTGACCAGCATTGTATGCTTGCAACAAACTACTCACAGGTTTGGTTTTAGAAACGGCAACTAGTGTTGTGTTATTAGGAAGTGCATCTTGATATTTTTTTATGTTCTCTGAAATACTCATTTGTGTGGTTTATAGCGGGTGTTTGCGCCAGTTTTTTCTAGTATTTACTATCACTTAAAATTCATAAATAGTAATACCACTTCTTAGTTTTGGTTCTATAAAAGTGCTCTTAGGAGGCATTTTTAATCCCTCATCTGCTATTTTTTTCATCTCCTGGGTGGTAACAGGTAACATGCCAAATCCAACTTCAAATTCTTTTGTATCTACGAGTGTTTTTACAAACGCCATGTCATTTTTACCATCTGTATATTCAATTCTAGTATCATTTCTTACATCTTTTATACCTAAAATTGGTTCAAAAATTAGTTTGTATAAAATTTGAGTATCCAGTGCCTGTAGTGCATTGCTTATTTGGTATGTGTCTTTACGAAGGTAGAGTGAGTAGAAGTCACCATCTAGGTACATGCTAAAATGATGTTTTTTTGTAGGCCTGTAAAAATGTTGTCCTCTGTTTTCGATTCTAAATGAAAAATCCAACCTAATTAAAAACTCTTCTTTGCTTAGCCCATTTAAGTCTTTGATAAGCCTATTGAATTCAAATATTTTTAAATCGCTTTCTGGAATAAGAAAGCTCATAAAATAATTGTAGGCTTCTTTTGAAGTGTGCTTGCTGTTTTGCTGAGCCAACTTTTGTGCCAACAAAAAAGAAGAAGAACTTCTATGGTGCCCGTCTGCTATATAGAGGGTAGGTATTTGTTTAAATAGTTCTGAAATTTGAGTCACCAGCTCTTTCTCACTCAATGGCCAAAGGTAATGGGTATCTTTATTGGTAGTAGTAAATTCATACTCAGCTCTATTTTGCATTACTGAAGAAATAACACCTGCCAATGCATCATTATCTGGGTAGGTAAGTAAGACGGGCTCTGCATTAAAGCCAACGGTATCAAGATATTTTACAAAAATCTCTTCTTTGTACTCTAGCGTTTGTTCGTGTTTTCTTATAACATCTTTTTGATAATCTATTGTGCTTGCAGCGGCTATGATGCCTTTAAACTCGTTTTGGTTTTGATTTACAATTTTATAAATATAGAAGCAAGGCGAGTTTTCTGTAATCAATATTCCATCTTCTTTAAATTCTTGGTACCTGTTGCGCACCAAGTTGTAACGCTTCTCGCCCTCAAGTGTTTGAGAGTATTTATAGCCTGGAGTTATTACATGTAAAAAAGAAAAAGGATTTTCTTTTAGCTTGGCTTCTCTTTCTTTAGAGGTATAACTATCATAAGACCTTGCAGCAATAAGGCCCGCTTTATCCCTTGTGGGGCGCACTGCTTTAAAAGGTTTTATATCTGCCATATATTCAATAAATTACTACTGTGTTAACAGAACATTTGAGCAACATCTACAGCTTTTCTATTGTTGGTATAATCATAAAAGCCCTCTTTACTTTTTACACCTAGTTTGCCTGCCATGACCATATTGACCAAAAGCGGGCATGGTGCGTACTTTGGATTTTTAAATCCGTCGTGCATAACATTCAATATAGAAAGACATACATCAAGACCAATAAAATCTGCAAGGGCTAATGGTCCCATTGGGTGAGCCATTCCTAAGATCATAACGGTATCTATTTCTTTCACACCAGCTACCCCGTTGTAAAGAGTTTCTATGGCCTCATTAATCATTGGCATTAAAATACGATTGGCCACAAAACCTGGATAATCATTCACCTTTACAGGAATTTTCCCGAGTTTTTTTGAAATATCTGCTACGGTGTTATATGTTTGGTCGCTGGTGTTATATCCTTTGATGATTTCAACCAATTTCATTATAGGTACTGGATTCATAAAGTGCATTCCAATGACCATATCTGGTCTGGTAGTCACCGCTGCAATCTCTGTAATAGAAATGGATGAGGTATTACTGGCCATGATGGTATCATCTGGGCAAAAAACTTCTAGATCTTTAAATATCTTTAGTTTTAAATCAAGATTTTCTGTAGCTGCTTCAACTACCAAACTAGCATACTCTACACCGGTCTTAAGATCTGTAAAAGTGGTAATGTTATTGAGGGTATTTTCTTTATCCTGCTCAGATATTTTCTCTTTAGCGACCATTCTGTCAAGGTTTTTGGCAATGGTAGCCAAGCCTTGGTCTAGAGAGGCCCTTGAAATGTCTATTAATTGAACTTTATAACCATTTTGTGCAAAAGTATGGGCAATACCATTTCCCATTGTTCCGGCTCCAATTACTGCTACGTTTTTCATAAAATATAAGTATTAATCGATTTTATTAATGGAACTATTATGTCCTTTATTGTTATAGTGTTTTAAAATTTTCAATGATCATCATCGCAACTCGCAATGCCTCAGCACCCTGTGTTAATGTGACTTGGGGGGTTGTGTTATTTTGTATTGCATCTGCAAAACTATCAAGTTCATCCAAAATAGCATTGTTAGGCGCCACCTGTGGATTATCAAAATAAATCTGTTTTTTAATACCTTCTGCATTGGTCAACACCATGGCAAAGTCATCTGGGGTTTTTGGGGCATCTTTCATCTTTACCACTTCACATTTTTTCTCTAAAAAATCAACAGAGATGTAAGCGTCTTTTTGAAAAAACCTAGCTTTTCTCATTTTTTTCATAGAGATACGGCTGGCCGTGAGATTGGCAACACATCCATTTTCAAACTCAATACGCGCATTGGCAATATCTGGTGTTTCACTAATAACAGAAACGCCACTTGCATGTACTTTTTTCACATCACTTTTCACAACACTTAAAATAGCATCTATATCATGTATCATTAAATCCAACACCACAGAAACATCTGTGCCCCGAGGGTTGAATTCGGCCAATCTATGGGCTTCAATAAACATGGGTTTGTCTATCATATGGTTTACAGCCATAAAAGCCGGATTAAAACGCTCTACTTGACCAACTTGTCCTCGAACACCATGTTTTTTCGCCAAATCACGAATCATATCTGCCTCTGTAACAGTATGTGTTATGGGTTTTTCTATAAATAAATGCTTACCCGCTGTTATTACTTTTTCTGCACACTTGAAGTGATGTATTGTTGGGGTTACAACATCAATCATATCACAGGCCTGTATAAGAGCCTCCATGGTAGGGAAACTTTTATAACCATACTCTTGTTCTATGGCTTCAGCCGCCTGTTGATTGGCATCATAAAAACCAACCAAGGTGTACTTGGTGGATTGTTGAAGTAATTTTAAATGTATTTTTCCTAAGTGTCCAGCACCTAGAACTCCTGCTTTTAACATGGGTATTACGTTTTGTACAAATGTAAGGTTTTGAGCGCAAGTTTAAAAGTAGAAGTGTTGCCAGTTTACCTCTTAATTCTTGAAAAATGAATGCTCAAAATCTGTACCTATAGTTACACTAATTCTTCTACGGTTTTTTGCAATGATTTTATTTTGTCTCTCAGTTTTGCTGCCATTAAAAAATCTAATTCTTTAGCAGATTTCTCCATGGCTTTTCTGGTATCTCGTATCTTTTTCTCTAACTGTGGTTTTGTTAGGTATTGCCCCTGTGGTTCTGGAGCCGCTAGAGAGTCTTTTGTATCAAAAGCATAAGCTTCTTGTTTTGATTTGGTCAAAGAATTTTCAAAACTCTTTTTAATGGCCATTGGTGTAATGCCTTGCTTGGTATTGTGGGCTATTTGTTTTTCTCTACGATACTGGCTGGCGTCCATAGTTTTTTGCATGCTCTTTGTTATTTTATCTGCATATAAAATGGCCTTTCCATTTAAATTTCGGGCAGCACGACCAACGGTTTGGGTAAGGGATCGCTCACTTCTTAAAAAACCTTCTTTGTCTGCATCTAATATAGCCACAAGTGACACCTCCGGTAAATCCAGTCCTTCCCTAAGTAAATTAACACCCACTAAAACATCAAACAATCCAAGGCGTAAATCTTGCATTATTTCTACACGCTCTAAGGTGTCTACATCGCTATGAATATAACGACACCGTATGTTTACACGGTCCATGTATTTGGTAAGTTCCTCTGCCATGCGTTTGGTTAATGTAGTAACCAATACACGCTCATCTAGCTCAATACGTTTGTGTATTTCTTCAAGTAAATCATCTATTTGATTAAGACTTGGTCTTACTTCTATGGGCGGGTCTAATAGCCCAGTGGGTCTAATAATTTGTTCTACATACACACCACCAGATTTTTCTAACTCATAATCTGCAGGGGTAGCACTCACGTAGATAACCTGGTTTTGCATGGCTTCAAATTCTTCAAACTTTAAAGGTCTGTTGTCCATGGCAGCGGGGAGCCTAAAGCCGTATTCTACCAAGTTCAATTTTCTAGATCTGTCACCACCATACATAGCACCTACCTGAGGGACACTAACATGAGATTCATCAACAATCATTAAAAAATCATCAGGGAAAAAGTCTAGTAAACAAAAGGGTCTTGTTCCAGCAAGACGCCCATCTAGATAGCGAGAGTAGTTCTCAATACCACTACAATAGCCTAATTCTCTTATCATTTCTAAATCAAAATTAGTGCGCTCATCTAGACGTTTTGCTTCTAGATGTTTGCCTATTTCCTTAAAATAGTCAACTTGTTTTACCAAATCATCTTGAATTTCTTTGATAGCACCTTGAAGTACATCTGGAGAGGTTACAAACATATTAGCGGGATAAATATTTAACCGCTCATATTTTTCAATAACGTTGTTGTTTAATGGATCAAAGGCTTCAATTTCTTCAATTTCATCCCCAAAAAAGTGGACTCTAAAGGCATTGTCTGCATATCCGGGAAATATATCTACGGTATCTCCTTTGATTCGAAAATTACCATGATTGAAATCTGCTTCTGTTCTTGAGTATAAACTTTGGACAAGTTTGTGTAATAAATTTGTTCTAGAAATTACCTGTTGTTTTTCAAGTGAAATTACGTTTTTCTGAAACTCTACTGGATTACCAATACCGTATAGGCAAGACACAGATGCGATTACTATAACATCACGCCGTCCTGAGAGTAGGGATGAGGTAGTACTCAAACGCATTACTTCAATTTCTTCATTAATAGAGAGATCTTTCTCTATGTAAACCCCACTTGATGGAATAAATGCTTCAGGTTGGTAGTAGTCATAGTAGGAAACAAAATACTCAACAGCATTGTTTGGAAAAAACTGTTTAAACTCAGAGTATAGCTGTGCTGCTAAGGTTTTATTGTGTGCTAGAACAAGGGTTGGTTTTTCTACCTCTTGAATCACATTTGCTACAGTAAAGGTTTTTCCACTTCCT
>CAJWXC010000024.1 GCA_913048215.1 uncultured Flavobacteriaceae bacterium
AGCATTCATGACTCCTACCAATCCAACGTTTCTAAAATCCAAACCTTTAGCTAACATTTGGGTACCAATTAAAATATCAATTTCAAGATTCTCTAACCTATCAATTAATTTTTTGTAGGCATGTTTCCCTTTTGTTGTGTCTTGGTCCATCCTAGCCACTGTATGGTTTGGAAATAAGGCTACTAGTTCATTTTCAATTTGCTCTGTACCAAAACCTTTGCTATCTATAGTTTCAAGCCCACAAGCCATACAACTTATTTGCATTGGTGTGTTATAGCCGCAGTAATGACAACGTAGTTGATTTTTGTATTTGTGAAAGGTAAGACTTACATCACAATTTGGGCACTGGGGTGAACTTCCACAAGTTTTACATTCTACAATGGGAGAAAAACCTCTTCTGTTCTGGAAAAGTATAATTTGCTCATTATTACTTAAAGATACTTTTATTTCATCTAGTAAACGATCACTAAAATGACCAGTCATCATTTTTTTCTTGTGTTTTTCCTTAATATCTACAAGCTCTATTGTTGGCATTTTTATATTTGAGAAACGCTTCACTAGACTCACCAAACCGTATTTGCCTTGGCTTGCATTATGATAACTCTCTAATGAAGGTGTGGCAGAGCCCATTAGAAGTTTACCTTGGTGTATTTTTGCTAAAACAATGGCACTATCTCTGGCTTGATATCGTGGGGCTGGGTTGTATTGCTTGAAAGAAGGCTCATGAGATTCATCAACAATAATAAGACCTAGATTATTAAATGGTAAAAACAAAGAGGATCTAGCCCCAATAATAATTTGAGCCTTATCCTTGTTTTGCAATACGTTATTCCACACCTCTACGCGTTCATTCACAGAATATTTTGAATGATAAACCCCTATCTTTTCTCCAAAATAATACTGCAACCTAGATATAAGCTGTGTTGTAAGAGCTATTTCAGGCAACATAAATAGCACCTGGTTACCACTACAGAGTTGCTGCTCTATAAGTTTAATATAGATTTCGGTCTTGCCACTAGCAGTAACTCCATGTAGTAAAACCACATCTTGCTCTTTAAAACTTGTATTAATTTGCGCGTATGCTAGTTGTTGAGCATCACTTAATTTCATTAAAACCTCTGCAGATTCACCCGTGAAATTAACTCTATCTTTTTTGAGATAATACTCTTCTAAAATACCTTTTTTAACTAATGATTTAATTGAGCTTGGTCCTGCACCACTAGCCTTTTGAAGCGATGTAACTCCTACTGCTTTTTTAGTTTGAGCTTGTAGACTAAACAATTGCAATACAATTTCTTTTTGCTTAGGTGCTCTTGAAAGACTTTCAAGAAGTTCAGACAAATGTGCTTCCTCTTTATATTGATGAGAAACTCTAATATATTTTTTTAGTTTAGGGCTATACTGCTCAAATAATTCTTCCTGCACCTCTATTACTCCAATATCCAGAAGATCTTTAAGGACTTTTACAACTTGGTTACTGTCTAAAACAGCCCTCACATCATTGATATGCAATGGAGATCTTTGCTGCAACGCCTCAACAACTAAAAAAGCTGCGTCAGAAAATTTTGAAGCATCTACAACTACATTGTCACATAAAGACACAATGGTCTCACTCTCCAATAAAAAGGCACTGGGCAGCGCAGCTTTAACTATCTCGCCAAGAGTACACATGTAGTAACTAGCCATCCACTCCCAATGTTTAATTTGTTGGGGAGTTATTATAGGAGTTTGGTCTAAAATTTGATCAATGCTTTTGGTCTTATAACCCTGTGGAGCTTGATCGTGTACTTGATATACAATTGCTGTATATACCTTAGACTTACCAAAGGGAACTGCCACTCTATGACCTTGTTTTAAAAAGCCTGCCTCATCCTTATTTACACTGTAAGTAAAGGTTTGCTTTAATGGTATGGGTAGTATTACATCAATATAAAACAATGTAGGGTATGGGTATTAATTTACTAGTAAAAATAAAAAAGCTGCTTGATAATTAAGCAGCTTTTTATTGATTTTATACACAAGTTATAAGTGGTGCAGGTATCTATTACTTGATTTAAAAAAAAATCCAGCATACACTATAAAAATAGTATACACTGGATTTTTAGTATAGTTTGAAATGAAAAAGAAAATTATTTCCCTAGCATCCCACTTTTAAGGGCAGAATCTGCTGGGATTTTTCCTAACCAAATACCTATTAGGGCTTTTTTGAAATCCATCCCAGTAATGGTTCCAAGTTCTTTGTTATTCTTATAACAGACAACCCCAACCCCTGTTTGGTAAGTAATGTCATAAACATCTCCTTCAACAATATCTTCACTAAAAAATTCCGTAAAGGTTTTAATTTCTGCAGCCAAAGGATCTGTATTACCCTTTGTAGAAGCCTCAAAACCATCTTCTACAGCCTCAGTCATAGCTTCACTAGATACAAAACTAGAAGTAATTACTAGCTGTATGGCTTGATTTTGATCTGCATTGATAATTGCATTTGCGTCTTTGGTTTTACTTGGCAGGTATAGCCCTCCAGAGTATAACTTTAAAAACAATTTAGTACGAATACCAGCTCCATTAAGAACTAAGGTTTCATTATTAAAATCTAAGGAGTTAGGAAGGGTTACTTCGCCAACTTGAGTTTGTGCTGTAGCCATGTTAAGAGTAAGCACTGAAATTGCAAGTAGAATAAACTTTTTCATTTTTGTTTGTTTAAAATTAATTTAATTCATTTTGTTTGTTGCGTAATCGCTGTAATGTAATATTAAGCTCAAAGCCTAAAAGTAATAAATTACTATTTATCCAAATATATAACAACATTATTAAAAGAGCCCCAAGAGAACCATATAACTCGTTATAAGTTGAAAAATTATTGATATAAATACCAAAAAAGTAGGTGGTAGCCAAAAATAACAATGTAGTAACTAAGGCACCTAAGGAGAAAAACTTAGATATTTTGCCTTCTTTGGTTCCAAAATAGTACAAGGTTGAAATAGTGCTATACAATAATACCATAAATACGGTAAGTTGCAAAGCAGATAACCAAAATACGTCTTCACTTATAAAGGCTCTTCCTTGAAGATCTCGAATCCCATACTCACCATATAGTATAATAACTACTGTCACTATTAACGCCATGGCAAACAATACAGAAACTCCTAATGCAACTGCATATTGTTTAAAAAAACCTCTGTTAATTTTTACATGGTATGAATACTCAAAGGCGCTAAAAATAGCATTTACACCATTTGCTGCCAAAAATATAGATAATAAAAACACAAAAGATAACAAGCCACCTCTTGGGTTTATTGCAATATCTGAAATTACAGGAATAAAAAGTGTTGCAGTTTGAGGAGGAAGAAAACCTTCTATAAATATTAAAAACCTAGACTGAAAACCTTCTATAGGAACGTAGGGTATAAGATTTAATATAAAAAGTAAAAAAGGAAATATCGCCACAAAAAAACTATAAGCAATTGAGCTTGCCCTAGGAGAGAACGTTCCTTGCACAATACCTTGGAGATATAATTTAATAAAATCGTAAAACCTTAAGCCACCCATGCCAGGAAGCTTAATTTGTTTGGTAAGCCAAAGTACTTGCTTAAGTAAAGGGATTTTATGCAAAGTATCCTCTAGGGTGGTATCTATCTTTGGCGCCTGGTCTTGCATTATATCGCTTTTAAACTTAAATCCATGTTATGTACAGAATGCGTTAAGGCACCGCTTGATATGTAATCAACACCACATGCGGCATAGGCTGCAATGGTCTCTAGGGTTATACCGCCACTAGATTCTGTAAGACAGCTATCACCAATCATATCAACCGCTTTTTTTGTGTCTTCAAAGTTAAAGTTATCAATTAGTATTCGATACACACCTTTTGTGGAAAGAATTTGTTCTATTTCATCAAAATTTCTTGCCTCGACAATGATTTTTAAATCAAGGTTATTGTCCTTTAGATATTTTTTTGTGGTTTTTATGGCGGTAGTAACGTCTCCACAGAAATCGATATGGTTGTCTTTGAGCATAATCATATCATAGAGTGCAAATCTATGATTTTCTCCACCACCTATGGTAACAGCCCATTTCTCTAGAGCCCTTATGCCTGGTGTGGTTTTCCTTGTGTCTAGTATCTTTGTGCCAGTTCCTTCCAAAAGTTGTACATACTCACCTGTTTTGGTTGCAATTGCGCTCATACGCTGCATGGCGTTAAGTACGAGTCTCTCTGCCTTTAAAATAGATTGGGAGTTTCCAGATACAATAAAACAAATATCACCCTGACGTACAGGACTTCCATCTGGAATTTTTTGATCAAATACCAGAGAAGAATCTACAAATTCAAATACCTGCTTAGCGAATGTCACTCCTGCAATAATACCTTTATCTTTTACAAGTAAATGAGCACTTCCTTTAGATTGTTTAGCAATACAGGCCAAAGAAGAGTGATCTCCCTGGCCAACATCCTCCCGAATAGCATTAGCAATAATTAGTGAAATTTCTTTATTAAATTGTTCGCTTGAGATCATGTACTATCATTTTTCTGCTAAGTTAAAAAATAGCAAGCATTACTCACCTACTCTTGCTTATTTTTTAGACCCTACAAATAACTAGCAAATCACATAAATGATTTATAATAGCTAACTAATCTTTGTATTTTTGTCAAAAATTAATTGGTTTTAAGTTTAAAAAACAAACGCTACTTCATTTTATGTCAGTCTATAAAAAATTTATTGCCATTGCCACTACCCTATTTGGCAGAAACAAGGCCTTTAAATATGGATTTAATATATCTCCGATGTATAGAAGAAGTACGGCTAAGATTCTCTCCATATCTAAGGATATGCTTTGTGTAACCATTAAACTTCCCATTAGTTATAAAAATAAAAATTATGTAAACTCTATATTTGGTGGAAGTATGTTTTCTGCTACAGACCCAATAGCAATGACACAACTCATGACTATCTTGGGAGATAATTATGTGGTTTGGGATAAATCTTCAGAAATATTTTTTAAAAGACCTGCCAAAGAAAACATATATGCAACATTCCTATTTACAGATATTGAAATAAAAAACATAAAACAACGGGTAGCTACAGAAAAAGAAATAACCGTTACAAAGATAATTTCACTAACCAGTAAAGACAAAACCATTACCTTTTGTGAAGTGCACAAAGTAATATATATCGCTAGTAAAGCATATTACAAAGAAAAAATAAAGCGACGTAACACCTAGAAAATAAGTATTTATGAAAATTACGTTATACGTTATAGGGAAAACCGACAATCTTCATGTGGATGCTCTCTCACAGCTATATATACAAAGATTAAAACACTACATTAACTTTACACTAGAAGTGATTCCAGATATTAAAAATGTAAAAAACCTAAGTCAAGCACAGCAAAAAAATACAGAAGCAGAGGCGCTGCTAAAAAAAATACACAGCAGTGATTTTCTTTGTATACTAGATGAGAAAGGCAAAGCACATACCTCAGAGGGATTTGCAGGGTTTTTACAAAAGAAGATGATCAGTGGCTTAAAAAATTTAGTATTTGTTATAGGAGGGCCCTATGGTTTTAGTGATGTCATATACCAAAGAGCAAACTCTAAGATTTCTTTATCCTCCATGACATTTTCTCACCAAATGGTACGCCCATTTTTTATGGAACAACTCTACAGGGGCTTCACTATTTTAAAAAATGAACCTTATCATCATAAATAAAAACACCACTACGTTTTAACCACCCATCCATAGACAGTCTATTTTATCTGTAAGCATGTGCAATAAAAGACCTATAGATATTACTCTAGCTCTAGGAAAAAGAAATAGTATCGCATAGCAAATAATAGCCAATGGTTGATGTAGCAGATGATATCCAATACTACACCTTGTCGCATCATAAATAGGTTGTGATAGCAAATGATCAATATCTACTGCCATAGTAGCTAAAAGAATCAATGAGATTTTTATCCATTTAGGTCTGTAAAAAATATATGCAATAACAATGGGAACTATAAAATGTAATCCATAATGAACTAGAGATTGAAGCATTATTGATTTTTTAATAGTTTTTTAATTATAGCTAATTTTTTGTGTGTGTATGGAGCATATTTCAATGAAGATTCATACCAGGTAGGTTTATCAAGTATACTTTTAAAATTACTGAAAGAATCAAAACCTGCTTTACCATGATATCTACCAAACCCACTACTTCCAACCCCTCCAAAAGGAAGATTTGGGTTTGAAATATGCATTATAGTATCATTAATTGCACCTCCTCCAAATGTAATTTCTTTTAGTATTTTCTTTTTAACCTTTTTAATGCTGGTAAACACATAACAAGAAAGTGGTCTTGGTAAAAGTTGCACATTAGAAACAGCCTTGTCTAAATCTGTGAAAGTAAGCACCGGTAAAATAGGGCCAAATATTTCTTGTTGCATGATGGGGTCATTAAAGTTAACGTCATGAAGTATTGTTGGAGCTATATAACGTTGGGATTTATCTCTTTGGCCACCATGATATATTTTTGAGCTATCTAACAGTAAGGCGAGTCTATCAAAATTACGCTCATTAATAATTTGAACATAGTTGTGATTCTCAAAGCTGTATTTTGCCTTTACAATTTCTGTGGTGGCTGCTTTTAAAAACTCCTCACTAACCTTGGCATCTACATACACATAATCTGGAGCTATACAGGTTTGACCTGCATTTAAAAACTTACCCCAAATAATTCTTTTTGCCGCCATTTTAATATTGGCATCTTTGGTAATAAAAACAGGGCTCTTTCCTCCAAGTTCTAGGGTAACTGGGGTTAAATGCGCTGCAGCTGCTTTGTAAACTATTTTACCCACCGTAGTACTTCCAGTAAAGAAAATCTTATCAAATTTTTGTTTTAATAGCGCTGTGGTTTGTTGCACTCCTCCCTCAATTACTTTTAAAAATTTAGGATCAAACCCCTCATTTAAAATAGTAGCTATTGCAGATGACGTTTTTGGAGAAATTTCACTAGGCTTTAAAATTATGGTATTCCCGGCAGCAATAGCAGCAACAACAGGGGCCAAAGAAAGTTGGTATGGATAATTCCAGGAACTAATAATAAGCGTAACTCCCAATGGCTCAGGGATCACATAACTTGTTGCCGGAAAATTACCGAAATTTGTTTTAACCTTTTTTTTTGAAGACCAACGGGCTAACTTATTTTTTGCTTGTTTGATATCATGCAATACTAAACCAATCTCTGTTAAATAATTCTCAAAGCTACTTTTTTTAAAATCATCATAAATAGCCTTGTCAAGAAGCTCAAAATTGGAGTTTAGTAAGATTTCTAAACGTTCTAACTGCTGTATTCTGTAGTGAATATCTTTTGTTACATGAGAGTTAAAAAAAAGGCGTTGATTGGTTACTAAATCTTTCATGTAAAACTAAATAGATATTTTATAGTGTATTGTTTAGCCTAAAGATACTAAAACAAAATGTGGTGTTTATTTACCTCTATTTAAAACACGGTATTCTTCATAACATTCGCTGATGGCATCCAGTATTTGAAGATCGCTAGCAGCAGTAATAAAATCACTTGAGTAGGTGCAATTATTTAATATTTCGTCAATATCAAGACGTTCTAATTGCAGAACGGCCATTAATGTTTCTCTATCAAACTTACTAGCTAAGAGATTTCTAATGGCATCATTTTCTTTCATTTTACGAAGTTTCTTCATCTGTCTTGGTCTTTTACCAAAGACATTATACAAAAAATCTGCAGGATTAAACACAGAGCTCAACACCTTATTTAATGCACTAGGCTGCTTGTCTCCACCCTCATAACCACTACCGCCTATGCCCTCGATTCTGTAGCGGTAATTGTCATATATTGGTATGGTACGAGCATCCACCTCAATATATCCGGTTAAGGTAACTGGCTTAACGATTACCTCTTCTAGGGCAATGCCAATTTCTGTCATCTTTATTTTTACCGTACCGTAAGAAAGCCAGTCATTGGTTACACGAACTCTGATAGATTTAAAACCTAGGTAGGAAAAAAATAAAGTGTCATTAACAACTGCTCTAATCTCAAAGGCTCCTTTTTTGTCTGTTGTTGCTCCCCAAACTTGGTTTAAGTTCACAATGTTAACATTTTCAAGAACACTGTCATCAGAAGCATTCTCGACAGTTCCACGGATAGATACTACCTCCTGCGCATAGGAGGCTGTTACTAGCACAAAAAATAAAAAAAGGGTCAATAATTGTTTCATAAAATACAATTACAAATGTACAGATTATAGACGGTAAAAAAATGCCAAAATTTCAAGGTAACTAAAAACATTTTTAATTTTAAGACAACAAAAAAAGGTTTGCAAGAACTAGACCTACAAACCTTTATACATTTAATTTCCTAAAAAAATTAATCCCGTCTTCTTCTTCTGCCACCAGTTCCACCGGTATCTGGTTTAGATTTTCCTCGACGTTTTCCGCTAAATTTAGATTTGTTTCCACCTTCAGAAAAACCAGTTTTTGGTGTAAATGACCTCTCTCTAGAGTCACTATCGCGTCTTTTGCTTCTATCTCCTGCATTGCCGCCAGAGCTATCATCTCTACGTTTTGATTTATAACCACCGCCTTTGTAACCTCCACTGCTTCTACCACCGCTTCTACCACGAGAGCCACCACCGCCACTTCTGCCGCGAGATCTATCTCCTGACCCAAAACTTCTTTTGCCACGACCTTTAGCGCCACGACCACCAGAATTTTCAGAGATTTCTACATTTACATTTCTACCTTCTAATTTAAAATCTTCAAAGGCTTGTAGGACCAAATCTTTGTGCTGCTCATCTGTATTGAAAAAAGAAAAGCTATCTTTTACATCTACTTTATAAACATCATCTTGTCCAAGTCCTAAGATATCTTTCAAGAAATCTTTTAAACTCATCCAGTCAAAATCATCTTTGTTTCCAATATTTAAGAAATAACGTACACTTCCAGTATCATCACTATACTCTCGTTGAACACCCGCTGTTGCATTAATATCTTTAGCCTTATTGTAGTAGTTATAAAAACGAGTGAATTCTACAGAGAAAAACTTTTTTATTAATTCTTCTTTACTGAAATCCTCTAGGGCTACATTTATTTGTGGTAAATATGTGTCTATATCATGGTTGATCTCTGTTTTCTTTATATTGTTGGCAAGATGCATTAACTGTTTTTCACAAATAGCCATCCCAGTTGGAATGTCCTTTTTTTCAAAAGTTTTTTGAATCTTTTTCTCTATGCTTCTTATTTTACGAACCTCGCTCTTAGATACAATAACTATAGATATACCTAGGTTACCAGCACGTCCCGTTCTACCACTTCTATGCGTGTAGGTTTCTATCTCATCTGGTAACTGATAATTAATGACGTGTGTGATGTTATCTACATCAATACCCCGGGCTGCCACATCTGTAGCTACAAGCATCTGTATTTGGCGATTTCTAAATTGCTTCATCACAATATCACGTTGATTTTGACTCAAATCTCCATGTATTGCACCTGCGTTGTAACCATCAGCAATTAGTTGCTCAGCTACCTTTTGTGTGTCTCTTTTTGTTCTACAAAATACCACAGAAAAAATCTCTGGATTTGCATCTGCAAGACGTTTTAAGGCCTGGTATCTATCTCTTGTGTTAACTAAGTAGTACTCATGAGATACATTGCTAGAACCAACATTTTTTGACCCAACGGTAATTTCTTGTGGGTCATACATAAATTTTTTGGCTATAGATGACACTTCTTTTGGCATGGTTGCACTAAAAAGCCAGGTACTCTTTTCATCTGGAGAGTAAGATAATATCTCGGTGATATCTTCATAGAATCCCATGTTTAACATTTCATCTGCCTCATCAAGTACACAGTACTCGATTTTAGAAATATCAATCATTCTTCTACTAATCATGTCTTTCATCCTTCCCGGTGTAGCAACAATTACTTGAGCCCCTTTTTTGATGTTTCTTGCTTGGTCTTGAATGCTTGCTCCTCCGTAAATTGCCACTACATTTAGCCCTTTTTTGTGCTTGCCGTAGTTCACCATTTCATTGGTAATTTGAAGACATAACTCACGTGTTGGAGAAAGAATTAATCCTTGTGTGGTACGGCTTTCAATATTTATTTTTTGTAGCATTGGAAATCCAAATGCTGCTGTTTTACCTGTACCGGTTTGTGCCAAAGCCACCAAGTCTGTGTCTTTTTCTAGTAAAATTGGAATTGCTTGCTCTTGAACTTCAGATGGGGTCTTAAATCCCATATCTGTGATTGCTTGAAGTAATTGCTCGTCTAGGCCTAAGGCCTTAAATGCTGTCATAGTAGTATTAGTATAATTATGCGTGTGCGTTTAGAAGCTATCGACACATAATACCTACGACTTCTTTTTGCACTACCTCACCCTGAGGATTTTTTTCAAAGTGCAAAAGTACTACTATTTAATGGATTACAAGCTATAATTGATTTCTATACTATATTGATTGAAAAGCGTAGAAACTTACTTTATGAGAAATGTGCCATTAATTTTTGCATTGCCTTACCGCGATGTCCAATGGTGCTTTTTTCTTGAAGTGACATTTCTGCAAAGGTTTGGTTTTTGCCATTTGGTAAAAATATAGGGTCATAACCAAAGCCCTTAGTACCTCTTTGTTGGCTTAGAATAGTCCCTGGACAAATACCTTCAAATAGAAGCTGTTTACCGTTATAGTCTAGGGCAATAACCGTTTTAAAACGAGCAGCGCGGTCTTTTATATCGCTCATGTTATCAAGTAACTTATGAATATTGCTTTGAGCATTTGCTCCTGGCCCAGAATAACGAGCACTATATACCCCTGGAGCATTGTTTAAAGATCTAACTTCAAGACCTGTATCATCAGCAAAGCAATCTAGACCATATTTTTCTTTGACATAAGCGACTTTTAATAGCGCATTTCCTTGGATAGTATCTGCGGTTTCAGGTATATCATCATAACAGCCAATATCTGAGAGACTTACAAGTTCTATATTGGAGGGCAGTAGGGATTGTACTTCCTTAAACTTATTTAAGTTGTGTGTAGCAAAAACTAATTTCATGTTTTATTGGGATTTTGCAAATAGAAACGGGCTATGATATCATCTGCGCTGCGAATGGTGTTTTTAGCCCAAAGAATTCTAAGTTCATTTTTTTGGTCTGGTGTAAGGCTCCACTGCACATCACTTTGTTTTAATTTTGTAATTACATGCTGCAATACTATAGCTGCAGATACAGATATATTTAAACTTTCTGTGAAACCACACATGGGTATTTTTAAGCTTACATCTGCCTTTTGTAATACTGTTGGGCTTAGCCCGTCACGCTCTTTACCAAAGAAAAATGCGCTTTTTTTTGTTACATCAAAATCATGCAAAGCTACACTTTGATTGTGTGGCGAGGTGGCTACTATTTGATATCCTTGGCTTTTTAAATCATCAATACAGATATCAATAGAATTATATCTTTTAAGATTTACCCATTTTTGAGCCCCCATTGCAATTTCTTTATCAATACGTTTTGAGTTTATTTCTTCCACAATGCTCAAATCCTGAACACCAAACACATCGCAACTACGCATTACAGCACTGGTGTTATGAAGCTGGTAAACATCTTCTGTAACTACGGTGAAATGACGTGTTCTTTCAGACAACACCCTCTCAAAAGTTTCTTTTCTTTTGTCTGTAAGAAAGCTTTGTAAATGTTCAAGTAAATCTAAATCCAAAATAATGATAGCTTGTTTTTGTAAATATAAAATAAAAGTTAGTAAGTTAAAGTTGATCGTTTTTTTGTTATGATGTACATTGAGAATATTCATATAAAGCACAACTATTAGTTGCTAAAAACGTATATTTGAAGGCTTAAAATTCTATACGATATGGCAAGCCAAGCACTACAAGCAATTTCACCTATTGATGGTAGATATGCATCAAAAACAGCATCTCTTATTCCTTTTTTTTCTGAAGAAGCATTAATAAAATATCGCGTAAAAGTAGAAATTGAATATTTTATTGCCTTGGTGAAGCTTCCATTGCCACAACTAGCAGATTTTGATACACGTCTTTTTGATGAATTACGGGGTCTGTATACTACGTTTTCAACAGCAGATGCGCAACATATCAAGGACACAGAAAAAGTAACAAACCATGATGTTAAGGCGGTAGAATATTTTATAAAAGAAAAATTTGAAGTTCTTGGATTACAGAAATACAAAGAGTTTATTCACTTTGGTCTTACCTCACAGGATATAAATAACACTGCCATTCCATTATCTCTAAAAGAGGCTATACATGCTTCTTACCTGCCTATTTTTTCTCAGGTACATGAAAAATTAAAAGCACTTTCTGTAGAATGGAAAGATATTGCAATGCTTGCTAGAACACATGGTCAACCAGCATCTCCAACTAGATTAGGTAAAGAAATACAGGTCTATGTTGAGCGCTTAGAGCAGCAACTTGAAGTATTAAAAAATAGTAAGCATGCTGCTAAATTTGGGGGTGCAACCGGAAATTTTAATGCCCACCTTGTGGCATATCCTACTGTGAACTGGAAAAATTTTGGGCAATCTTTTGTGCAACAACAGCTAGGACTACACCACTCCTTCCCCACTACTCAAATAGAACACTATGACCATATGGCTGGTTTGTTTGATTGTTTGAAACGCATAAACACAATTATTCTAGATTTAGACAGAGATATATGGAGCTATGTATCTATGGATTATTTTAAGCAAAAAATTAAAAAAGGTGAAATAGGATCAAGTGCAATGCCACACAAAGTAAACCCTATAGATTTTGAAAACAGCGAAGGTAACCTAGGTATTGCAAATGCAATATTTGAGCATTTATCTGCAAAACTTCCCATTAGTAGATTACAGCGTGATCTTACAGACAGCACTGTACTTAGAAACATTGGAGTACCCCTAGGACATACCCTTATAGCTTTTCAATCTACCCTAAAAGGACTTGATAAGTTATTGCTAAATGAGTCAAGATTTAAAGCAGATCTTGAAAACAATTGGGCAGTTGTTGCAGAGGCCTTACAAACAATATTAAGAAGAGAAGGATATCCAAACCCCTATGAGGCGCTTAAAGGGCTTACTAGAACCAATGAAGCTATAAGCAAAAAATCTATTGCAGATTTTATAGAAACACTTGAGGTTTCTTTGGATATAAAAGACGAAATGCGAGCTATTACTCCAGAGAATTATACTGGAATATAAATTAGATACTTTTTACCTCTATATTGGGATAAAATACATCTTGTAACCCTGTTAGGTTTGATAAATCAAGATTTCCACTCTCTAACATTTCTGATAACTTTAAAACATCACTGGGTTTCATGTCGTTACCAAGAAGTCTAAAAACAGCCAATCCTGTTTGGTTATCAAGGGCGTAAACAATGACCTCGTCTATAGCCGTTACAGACCCTAAATACATCAGTGATACTTTTTGACTTTTTGATTTAAAACTAGCAAGTTTCTGATATTTTTCTTGATTAAATATCAGTGACAATCTTGTTGTTTCGCTCTCATAATCTTGCTCAGTACCCTCTTTTTTTGGGTAGGCAACGACATTAATTTTTCTAATAGAAGCTAAAACCTGTTTTTGATCTTTTGAAAGAGAATCAATCTCGCTGAGCAAACTAGTGGGCAAATCTATCTTTAAAAACCTATTGTCATCTTGTTTTTCTACAATATAAGACTGTAAAGACTTGCTAGTATCACAACTTAAAAGGGTGAGTAGCCCTAAAGTGATTGTTATAATATATTTGGTGATGGTCATCATGATGTATTAATTTAGGGATATTAATTTTGCTTGTTGATGTTTTTTAATTGATCACTACCAGGAACCTTAAGCTCTTGAGTGAGTTTACCAATTTGTTTTAAGTCTATAGCTCCAGTAATACTCATAAGTACCGTCATGGATTGTCCGTCCACATCTCCAACTAGATGCATTAGTAGTTCACTCACAAGATTTTCTGTAGCACCTTGTTTAGAATAAAATCGAATGTTTTTACCATCATCTTTTACTCGCATTAATTCAGATAACTCTTTACTTGAGGCAACATAATTTTTAACTTGAGTTGACATACGCGCTGCAACATCTGGATTATCTGTTGTGAAAATTTTAATGGTTTCAAGATTGTCAACCATTTTTAAATAGTCTTCTACTTCAGGATCTTGTGAGTTTAAATCCATCTTACTGAGCAGCTTGAACATGTTTTTTGTGACTACAACAGCGGTAACGTCTTTTTCATTCTCAAAAGAATCAAAACTTCCTTGTGCAGACACTGCTAGAGGAATACTAATAATGGCGAATAGTAAGGCTATTTTTTTCATAATAAAGTGGTATTGTTATTTTAAATATTTGTTTTTATGCACTTGAAATTGATCTACTAAAGATAGTGTTTTAGTTCCCTTGTTTAATTGATTTACCATTAAATACATAAGCTCCTTAGACTCTTTAAAAGCTGTTAAGGCTTCTTTTTCTTGCGCAGCTTTAATGGTAGCTGAATACATAAAGGCTGACACAGCAACTCCTGAAATTACTAAAGCAGCAGCCCTAGTCGTCCAGGGGTGAAAAACCCTATTTTTCTTAGCAAGGATTAAAGAACCCTCAAGTACCTCTTGTCCCGCCTTGTTATAGGCATCAAATAAAACTACATATGGCTTTAGGCGCGGATCAACCTGATTACTATTAAAATAGACGCGCAATGATTTTTCTTGCTCTAATGTAGTTTCTCCATTAAAGTACACACCTAGTAAATCTTTTATTTTACTGTACTCCATAATTGTACTGTATTAATAATAAATCTTTTATTTTCTTTCTTGCTCTTGAAAGTGACACACGAACATTAGCTTGGCTAGTATTTGTGATTTTTGCTATTTCAGAAAAAGATAGCTGCTCTACATCACGAAGATGCAATATAACTTTTTGTTGCTCGGGTAAGGTTTCCATTAATTTAAAAAGTAATGAAACGCCGTCCTTTGCTTCAATATGCTTTTCTAAATCTGTTCTGTTTTCAAAATTAGTATGAACAATTTTTAAATTAGATGCTTGTTTTGACTTTAATCTATCTAAACAGTAATTTTTGGTCATGGTGTAGGCAAATGCCTCTGGGGTCCTATATTTTTTTATGGCCTCTTTATTTTTCCATAATTTCAAAAAAACCTCTTGTACCGCATCCTCTGCTTCATCACTAGATATCAAAAAACGCCTAGCAAGCCTATATAAATTATTTTTAATAGGGAGCACTATATCCAAAAACTCTTTTTGATTCATAACTACCTATTATTGCTACATATTATAATAACGAGTCAAAAAGGGTTTTGTAACAGCCATTACTTAAATTTTATTTCTCTTGAATTAAATATAAAGATAAGGCTAGTAAATGAAACTCATTTATCTTTATATCCATGTTAGAAAAAGGCTTAAACGCTTTATAAAAATCTACCACAATAATTTATATAATGTATATTGTAACAAATCATTTTTAGTATACACTAATGCATTAGAAATCAACCCTAACCATTGAATAAAGATCTTGAACATAGTTTTGTTACCCAACTGGAGCAAAATCAGAACATTGTACACAAAATATGTCGTTTGTATACCAACCATAGTGATGGTCACAATGATTTGTTTCAAGAGATCACTATTCAATTATGGAGAGCATATCCAAAATTTAGAGGTGATTCAAAATTTAGTACTTGGATGTATCGCGTTGCCTTAAATACGGCCATTACACTTTATCGTAAAAGTAAAAGACGTGTAATAACTCAAGATTTTGAGGGGGTCAGTTTTAAGATTAAAGCACAAGAGTATGATGATACCACTGAGCAGCAGCTTAAATTAATGTATGCAGCTGTAAAAGACTTAAACGATATAGACAAAGCATTAGTATTTTTATATCTAGAGGATAAAAATTATAAAGAAATAGCCGCAACACTTGGTATTAGCGAAGTAAATGCTAGAGTTAAAATGAATAGAATTAAAGGAAAATTAAGAAAAGTTTTAAATCCCTAACCCCTATGGAAGAGTTAGAATTATTAAAATCAAAATGGCAGGAAGAAAACCAAAATCTTCCAAAACTAACCTATGATGATATTTACAGACTTTTACATAAAAAATCTGCATCTATTGTAAGATGGATATTTATCATTAGTATCATTGAACTTATTTTTTGGATACTATGTGGGCTTCTAACACCAGAGTCAAACGTGGAGTTATTTCATCAAATGGGCCTCAAAAAAACCATAAGTATTACCTATGTATTTCATTACATAATCATCGGAGTATTTTTAGTATTGTTCTATTTAAACCATAAAAACATAAAGACCACTGCAACGGTAAAAACACTGATGCAAAATATAATCAAGACTAGAAAAACAGTCACAAATTTTGTGATTTACAATCTTGTAAGTACCGCTTTAATGCTGCTGTTTCTAAATTTTTATTTCTTCTCAAACAAAGAACAATTATTTAATTTACTCCTCACATTAGATGATAGTTACCAAAATCTAAACTTAGAAAGTTTTACCACGGTCTTTTTTATAACACAGTTTGTTGTAGCCATAGTCTCATTGGTGTTAATAGGCTTGTTTTACCGCGTTATATATGGTATCCTATTAAAAAAATTAAAAAACAATTACAAAGAATTAGAGAAGATAGAGTTTTAATCTACCTAAATCCATTAAAAACAATACCCCACCAATGATAGTGAGGTATTGCTTGTATTTTATTAGAGATGTTGTGGGTTAATAACTCCACTCACGTTGTGAGTTTAAATCTTCTTCTTTTTGAATCTCTGAGGCAGGAATCACCTTTAAAAATGAAGGATGTTGCTCAATGGCATATTCTAACTTCTCAACCAATTCTGCAACAGAGATATTGTCATAATCAATATCAAGAGGAGCTTTAATTTCCATAGATTGAAGAATACCACGCTTTTTAATGCGAAGGCCTTTACGGTCAAAAGAGCGCCTAAAACCGTCTATAACAATAGGTACTACAATGGGCTTGTTTTGTTTGATAAGATGCGCAGTACCTCTTCTAATTGGTTTCCAAGGTCTTGTTGTACCTTGCGGGAATGTTATCACCCATCCATCTTCTAGTGCAAGGGCTATGTTATTAACATCACTCATTTTTACTTGGCGGTTTACATCTTTACCTTCTGCGCGCCAGGTACGCTCAATACTTACAGATCCTGCATAGGCTAAAATCTTTGGCAATAAGCCCGCTTGCATCGTTTCCTTAGCAGCTACAAAATAAAGATTGAGCTTTGGTCTCCACAAATAACCTATGTTTTTAATGTTATCATCACGGCCACTTAAACTAGCGTTAAATACATGAAACATAGCAACCACATCTGCAAAGTAAGTTTGGTGATTTGATACAAACAAGACGTTGTTATCTGGAAGATTACGAAGTATATCACTACCCTCAATTTCGAGTTTATTAAAACCTTTAAAGCGGCGATGTGTGAGAGATCCAAAAATTCTGATCAACCACAGTTTTAAAAATAAAATATGTCCAAATGGATTTTTCTTTAAAAGCCCCATAAAAGTGTAATCATTTAGTAAACATCTAAAAAAATGTCCAAAAGCAAATATACAAAAAACTAATGGTTGTAAAGTTGTTTAAGCAACTCTCTTACCTCGCTTAGCATCATGGCGGTGGCTCCCCAAACAACATGGGTATTTAGTATATAGGCAGGAACTTCAATATCAGTTGCATAGGATGTGGATAATCTTCTAGTACAATAAATACCATCATCCAATAAATCTGAAATTTTCACCTCTATTAAGGCTTCCACCTCTGTTTGTTGGAGTACAAATTGTGGAGTTTTATCACAAGTACCTATAAAAGGTTCCACAAAAAAATTACTCGGAGGAATATAGATTTGGGTAAGTTTTTTCAATACTCGGATATCTTCTTGTAGCACCCCAATTTCTTCTTGGGTTTCTCTAAGGGCAGTATGCTTGGAGGAAAGGTCTGAAACTTCTTGTCTTCCTCCCGGAAAACCAACTTGGGCAGAGTGAACTCCTTTGTATGTTTTTCTTAAAATTAAAGCCAAATGAGTTTCACCGGCTTTGTTAGGATAAAACAATACCATTACAGAGGCTCTTTTCGCTTTATTTTTTTTAAGTGATTGTTTTGTTAGCTCTTTAAGACGTTCTATGGGGGCCATTTTATAATGAGAAGTCTCCCCTGGCAAGTCCAATTTGGTTATTTTTACAATCTGTTTATTAAAAATAGAAAATGTCATACCTAGTTAAAATACTGTTTGTTTGTGGATCTATAGCGATGCTCTTTATCCAATGTGAAGATACAAAAAACAAAGAAAATGTTTCCTTCAAAAAACAAACTAACCAGCAAATTGGTGATGCTGAAAGCAATTCTAAAACATCGATTATACCTATTGACAGTGTTACAATCCCAAAAAAATTAATAAAAATAACGCCAGATAATGTTGTTTCTTTTTTAACAGCCTATGGAGAAATTCATAAACAAACAAAAGTTGCTTTTACTACCCCCTACGGCACTATTGTTATAAAGCTATTTAAAGATACTCCCTTGCATAGAGCAAATTTTATCTACTTGGTTAAACAAGGTTATTTCAACACTACTTATTTCCATAGAGTAGTCTCTAATTTCATTATACAAGCAGGTAGTAGTGACAACGCTTCAACTCAAAAACATAGATATACTCTAGGACATACCTACAGAATTCCTAATGAAATAAAACATAATCATTTCTTTGGCTCTATCTCTGGTGCCAAATATTACCGCCATAACGATGACCATAAAACAGAGCCTTTTGAATTTTTTATTTTCTTGGGTCCAAAAAGTTCTACCACACATTTAGATGGTAATTATACAGTATTTGGAAAAGTAATTGAAGGTATGGATGTGGCAACTAAAATATCAAAGCTTCCTAAAGATGCTAAGGAGTGGCCTCTTAAAAATGTAACAATCAAAGCAACCCTACTACCCTAGTTTAATGTAGTATAGATATTAATCAAAAAAACCGCTTTTGGGTAATCCTAAAAGCGGTTTTGATAGTATGAAACAAATAGGTATGGTCTAAAACTTATTACGTTTTCTATCTACTTCTTTTAAAAACACTTTTCGTATTCTTAAAAAACTAGGAGTTACTTCAACATACTCATCTTTTTGAATATATTCAAGTGCTTCTTCCAATGAAAATTTAATGGCAGGAACAATTTTTGCTTTGTCATCTGCACCACTAGATCTCACGTTACTCATCTTTTTGGTCTTGGTAATATTTACGGCCATATCATCTTGACGTGTATTCTCTCCAATAACTTGCCCTTCATAAATATCCTCACCTGGCTCAACAAAGAAACGACCTCTGTCCTGAAGCTTATCAATTGAGTAAGGTATTGCACTTCCGTTTTCCATAGATACTAAAGATCCATTTTGACGTTCAGGTATCCCCCCTTTTATGGGCTGGTATTCCAAAAAGCGGTGTGTCATAATTGCCTCACCTGCGGTGGCAGTAAGAAGTTGATTACGAAGTCCTATAATACCACGAGATGGTATTAAAAATTCACAAATCATTCTATCTCCTTTTGCCTCCATAGAAACCATTTCTCCTTTTCTAAGCGAAACCATATTTACGGCAGTACCGCTCACTGTCTCTGGTAAATCAATGGTTAATGCCTCAATGGGCTCACATTTGGTACCATCAATTTCTTTAATAATTACTTGTGGCTGTCCTATTTGTAGCTCATACCCCTCTCGGCGCATGGTTTCAATTAGTACAGAAAGGTGTAATACACCACGGCCATAAACCAAAAATTTGTCTGCACTTGCTGTGGGTTCCATGCGCAGGGCTAAATTCTTTTCTAATTCTTTTTCGAGTCTTTCTTTGATATGTCTTGAGGTAACATACTTTCCATCTTTACCAAAAAATGGAGAATCGTTAATGGTAAACAACATACTCATTGTTGGCTCATCAATTGCAATGGTTTTCATTGCTTCTGGATTTTCAATATCAGCAACAGTATCACCGATCTCAAATCCCTCTAAACCAACAAGGGCACAAATATCTCCAGCTTGTACTTCCTCAACTTTTTTACGACCGAGTCCTTCAAAAGTGTGCAATTCTT
>CAJWXC010000025.1 GCA_913048215.1 uncultured Flavobacteriaceae bacterium
TTGATGTCCAGATGCTCAGTGGGTTATTATCTGGTACTAGCTCGTCACTAGTTGCAAATACACCCCTAATTGACGGTGTAAATTTAAAGAAATACAGATAAATATCTACCCCAAAGCCTAGCTCAAAATAGTTGGTAATTCGCGTTGTCCTGAATTGTCCTAGGCTATTGTCTTCTGGGTTTTTCTCGTTACTAGATAGGTTTAATGAAGTAGATACCCCACCTAGTACAAAGGGTTTCCAGTTGTTGAGTCTCTTGGTACTAAATTTGAGCAATAAAGGCAGGTGTATATAGGTAGATTTCACCTCACGAAGGGCGTCTATCTCATCACCAATTCTTGGAAAAATTAAGTTTCTTTGGGTAAAATAAAGTCCCGGCTCTAGCCTAAGATTAAGGTATTTATTAATGCGCATATCTCCAATAAGCCCCACATTAAAACCTGTAGTTGGCTCAACAATTACATCTGTATTTATGTTACCAAGCTCATCTTTGTATTCAATTTTAAAATCATAGCTGTTAAAGCCTAAAAAATAACCCCAAGTTAGAAATTTGGCGTCAAAGGTTTCTAGGTTAGACAGGCGTTCTCTACTAAATAGTTGCGCTTGGACACTTTGAGTGAGCAGGCCTATGGCTAGTAGTATTATTAGTTTTTTCATACTATTTTGTAGCGCTATAAATGGTAGCTACACCAAAAGTTTGTGGTTTATGTTGTACCTCTATAAACCCGGTTTTTCTTAAAATATTGTTCAAAGCTTCTGCATAAGGGAAAACGGAGGCGCTTTCACTTAAATAGTTATAAGCAACCTTGTCTTTACTAAATAAAGTGCCCACCAAGGGTAAAATGTTTTTGCTGTAAATGTGATACCCTTGTTTGAAAGGAAACTTTTCTGGCACAGAGGTTTCTAATATAATAAAGAGACCTCCTTTTTTTAATACACGCAGTATTTCAGAAAGCCCTTTTTCTAAGTTTTCAAAATTTCGCACCCCAAAAGATACCGTAACCACATCAAAACTATTGTCTTTAAAAGGCATGGCTTCTCCATCTCCTTTGATAAAATCTACTTTTTCATCTAAAGGGGTGTTTGCCACTTTTTTTTGGGCCATAGATAACATTCCCTGAGAGAGATCAAAACCAATAATTTTTTTTGCATCAATGTTCTTGGCAAATTGTATGGCTAAATCACCGGTGCCTGTGGCAACGTCAAGTATGCTGTCAGGGGTATGGTTTTTTACCATTTTTAAAACTTTTCGGCGCCACTTTAAATCTGTACCCAAAGAGATGACTCTATTAAGATTGTCATACTTGTTTGATATGGTATCAAACATTTGTTCTACCTGCTCTTTTTTGTTGAGGCTAGAATCTTTGTAAGGAGTTACTTTTTTTTGTGTAGTCATTTCGGGTGCAAAAATAACATTTTTTATTGTTACAATTTCTCCATTTTTTGAAACCACATTAAAATAGTTCATCTTGTAAAAGGCCATATTTGGTTGTGGGATGAATTTCAATTTAGAAGATACTATCTACAGTGTCCTTTGTGATTTAAAAATTCAATACATTTGTATTTTATTCCTAATTACTGTTATGAAAATTATTATCGCCGGTGCAGGTGAAGTAGGGTTCCATTTGGCAAAACTATTATCTTTTGAATCTCAGGATATCACACTTATTGATACCCACAGAGATTCTTTGTCTTATGCAGATACGCATTTGGATATACGCGTTGTTCGTGGAGATGCTACTTCAATTAAAGTTTTAGAAGATAGCAATGTTGTTGACACAGATTTGGTCATAGCGGTAACTTCCTCAGAAACCACCAATATTACTGTATGTGTTTTAGCCAAACAATTAGGAGCAAAGAGAACCATAGCCAGAATATCAAACACAGAATTTATAGATCGTAAGGATGAGGTTGGATTTACCAAATTTGGTATCGATGAGCTAATTTCGCCAGAGTCTTTGGCTGCCAATGAAATAGAGTTGCTTTTAAATCAAAGTGCTTTTAACGACACCTATGAGTTTGAAGGAGGCGCTTTAACCATGATTGGCTTGCATTTAAACCGCACCAATAGTTTTATAGACAAAACAGTTAAAGAAGTGGCAAGCGTGTTCCCTAATTTGAAATATGTGCCTATAGCCATGCAACGTTATGGTACTCAGTACACTATCATACCCAGAGGAGATACTCAATTTAAAGAAGGCGATCAGGTATATTTTATAACCACCAAAGAAGGAGTTGATGAAATTTATAAGCTTACCGGAAAAGAGCGGCATGAGATTAAAAATGTAATGATACTAGGGGGCAGTAACATTGGATATAAAACGGCAAATGATTTGTGTAAAAATAGATTTAATGTAAAGCTTATTGAAAACGATAAGCAGAAAGCCTATGAAATAGCCGATGACATACCAAGTTGCCTTGTTATAAAAGGTGATGGAAGAAATGTAGAATTGCTACTAGAAGAAGATATCCAGGACATGGATGCTTTTATATCTGTGACAGGAAATAGTGAAACCAATATCATGTCTTGTTTGGTTGCAAAATCTAAAGGGGTTAAAAAAACAATTGCTCTTGTAGAGAATATGGACTATTTTCAATTGTCACACTCTATAGGTATTGATACTTTAATTAACAAAAAACTTCTAGCGGCCAATAATATCTTTAGATACATACGCAAGGGAGAGGTTGTAGCGATGACCAAGCTAAACAACATGAATGCAGAGTTGTTGGAGTTTGTGGTAACACCATCTTCTCTTGTTGCAAATAAGACCATACGAGATATTGATATTCCTCGCTCTGCCATTATTGGTGGTGTGGTTAGAGACGGTGAAGGACAAATTGCTTTGGGTGATTTTGAAATTCAAAGCGGTGATCGTGTAGTTGTGTGTTGTCAACCACAATCTATCGGTAAAGTAGAAAAACTCTTTGTGTAATGAGTTTTTTAAAACAAGTAAATCATAAAATCATTGCCCATATCATGGGCTTGCTTTTGGCAGTAAACGGCTGTTTTATGCTAGTAGCTTCTATTATGAGCGCTATCTACCAAGATGGTGTGTTGCATCAAATGATCCTCTCAGGACTAGTTACTGTGGCAACTGGAGGCCTAGTTATGTTTTTTACACGTAGTCATAAAAAAGAACTCCATAAAAGAGATGGATATATTGTTGTGGCTATGGGCTGGGTAATTATGTCTTTAGCCGGCACATTGCCCTATTTATTTACAGGTGCCATACCCTCATTTACCAATGCTTTTTTTGAAACTATGAGTGGCTATTCTACAACTGGAGCTAGTATCTTAAACGATGTAGAGAGTCTCCCTAAGGGTATTTTATTTTGGAGAAGTATTACCCATTGGATTGGCGGTATGGGTATCATTGTATTGGCTGTTGCTATATTGCCCCTACTTGGTATTGGTGGGATGCAGTTGTTTGCTGCAGAGGCTCCGGGTCCTGGTGGTGATAAGCTGCATCCAAGAATTACAGATACTGCAAAACGATTGTGGCTCATCTATGTAGGGTATACCGCTGCAGAGACTTTGTTACTGTATATAGCGGGTATGAGCTTTTTTGATGCAATCAATCATTCATTGAGCACGCTAAGTACAGGAGGTTTTTCTACCAAAAATGCAAGTATCGCACATTGGAATGACACCCCACTTATACAATACATTATTATGTTTTTTATGTTTCTGGCAGGTACTAATTTTGTACTTAGCTACTTTGCATTTAAACTCAAGTTTTCAAAAATAATTCATGATGAGGAGTTTAAAACCTACTCATTTTTACTTTTAATTCTTACCGCTATTTTTGCAGGTGTTATCTACTTTAATGTAGACTTTAGCGCCAGTAGTATCGTCCACCCGATGGTATGGGGAGAATTGGAGGCAAGTATTCGTCATGGTTTGTTTCAGATATTAGCCATTGTTACCACTACAGGTTTTGTAACGGCTGATTACGCTATTTGGACCCCTATATTAACCATCTCTTTGTTTGGCTTAATGTTTTTGGGTGGATCTTCTGGATCTACTTCCGGGGGGATTAAAATTGTACGTCATTTAATCATGATTAAAAATGGAGTTTTAGAGTTTAAACGTACCCTGCACCCAAATGCTATTTTACCAGTACGATATAACACAAGAGCTGTGCAACGGCCTATTGTTTTTAATATACTTGGCTTTTTTATATTGTACATGCTGTCTTTTATTGTTGGTGTGATTGTTTTTTCTGTGCTCGGGCTAGATTTTAAAACGGCTTTAGGTGCCGCAGCATCCACTCTTGGTAATGTGGGTCCAGCATTAGGTGATCTTGGCCCTGTGCATACTTATGACGGCCTACCAGTGTTGGCAAAATTATGGGCTACTTTTTTAATGTTAATTGGAAGACTAGAGCTTTTTACTGTACTTATTTTATTCACTCCTTTTTTCTGGAGAACAAGATAGCCTTCTAGTCATTAAAGGAGATGATTTCTATTTCTACGCGCCTATCATTGTTACTTCTTTTTCCTAGTGGTTGTCTAAAGGCCATGCCTTTGTAACTCATTCTATTTTTGTTAATTCCTTTTTTAATAAGGTAATTGTAAACATATTGCGCCCTTGCCTCGCTTAAATTTTTCTTTCCTGTTCTTAGGTTAGTAAAATCTATTCCGGGGTTCTCTGGATCTCCACAACAAATATGGCCAATAAGTTTGAAGGTCATCTTTGGGTATTGTTGTATAAATGTAAGAAGTTTTTTGAGTGCTTTTTTACTTTCATTTAACATGATGTCTCTGTCTTGATAAAACCGAATTCCTTCAATGGTTATTTTGTCTCCCGCTCTGAACACTTTTGCATATTCCGGAGGAATCCCTTTTTGAGTAGGTTTTAATACAATCTCTCCAGGGACCTTTACATGATATTTTTTTAGGTGAATAAAAATATCTACCCGTCTATTGGTTTTTGAATCACTATCTAGTTCACCATATCCCTGAGAGGAAATGATCGTGAATTCACGCAAGTTTTTGGTCACATTTGCTGCCCTGTCTTTGGATAGTTTTAAGTTATAATATTCCTCTCCAACAGTGTTTGTGTAGCCTTTAATGTGTATGTCAAGCTTGTCTTTGTGGTGCAGTTTTTTTATACTATCTAAAATAAAAATGTGCGCTTGGGTGAGTTGTGATTTATCATTTTCAAAATACAATGAAAACTCCATTTGCTCTTCTTGCGCCCATAAAAAAGGAACGCAAAAAATACTTATAACTAAAAGTAGAAGTTTCATGTGTGAAAAATTAACAATACTTAAATATACTAAAATCTATAGACATGCTTTACTGGAAATAGAAATCTAAATATTTTATGACCTCATACAAGGCTCTTAATTTACTCGCCCCTTTTGTGGATTATGTAGCATACTTTTTAGCCAAATGATTCAAGTCTATTTCATTTATTTCTTTTCCTGTTGAGAGTGTTATAAGGCTTTGGACATTTCCTAGATAGGGTAGTAGGGTCAGTTTTGTGATGATAAAAGTCTCGTAAGCTTCTATGTCCTCAACAATTAATTTGAGCAGGTAATCAAAGGTACCGCTAACCCTATGACATTCTACTACTTCTGGAAAATCGTTTACTTTTTTTACAAATTTTTCTAGGTAAGTACGGGTGTGCCCTTGTAAGGTTATGGCAACAAAAACAGTTTGTTTGAGGCCTAATTTTTTTTGATTTAGCCTGGCAGAATATCCTTTTATATACCCTTCGCGTTCAAGTTTTTTTATGCGCTCAAAAACAGGGGTGGTAGACCTCTTTAAATCTTCAGCAAGGCTCTTTACAGTTCTATTTGAATCTTTTTGTAGGGCCTTTAGAATGGCTATGTCTGTACTATCAAGTTTCATTTGCTATTTATTCTGTTATTTGACCATAAAAATAGAATAAATATTATGTTTTTTACTATTTTTTAGAATAAAACCCTAATTATTAACTTTAAGGCAGGTGATATACATTTTTTAAAATACAATTTTTGTATTTTTATACACGATTAATAGATAGAAGTTGGTATGATTGAAACTGCATTTGTTATGCCTAAAATGGGCGAGAGTATTACCCAAGGCACTATACTTAATTGGTTGGTGGAAGAGGGTGAGGCCTTTCAAGAGGGTGATATTCTTGTTGAAATAGCCACAGATAAGGTAGACAATGAGGTGCCAGCTCCAGGCTCTGGGGTGATGATTTCTCATAAGGCTAGTGTCAATGATGTAATTGAAGTTGGACAAACCATTGCATTATTATCGTTGTCTGATGAGGTAGCTACCTCTAAAGTTCCTACACAAAACAGTTCTCATAAAGATTTAATTGAAAATAGTACTACCAATAAAAAAACCACACCTACAAAAGCCTCATTTAAGGTACATGACAACGTTTTTATCTCTCCTCTTGTAGATAGTATGGCTAGAGAGCATCATATTAGCTACCAAGAACTGGCCTGTATTGCTGGTAGTGGCCTTGATGGACGGTTGCGTAAGACAGATATCACGAGTTACTTACAACAAGGAAGACCTTTTCAGTTTGTACAACCACAAGACAATAACCAGGGGTACAGCATCCCAGATCTAAAATTTGATAAAGGTAGTGGTAAGATCATACCCATGGACCGCATGCGAGAAATGATTGCAGATCATATGGTGTATAGTAAACACACCTCACCACATGTAACGGCATATATTGAGGCAGATCTAACTAATATGGTTGCTTGGAGAAACACAAATAAGGTCTTATTTCAAAAAAAACATGGAGAGAAGCTTACATTTACGCCGCTGTTTATAGAGGCCGTTGCAAACGCCATCAAGGACTTCCCTATGATTAATGCCTCTCTTGACGGTAAAAATATAATAGTAAAAGAGCACATAAATATAGGAATGGCAACAGCCTTGCCCACCGGAAATTTAATTGTCCCGGTGGTTAAAAATGCAGATAAGAAAGACTTAAAAACCCTTGCTGGCGCTATAAATGAGCTGGTACAAAAGTCTCGCTCTGGAAATTTAAAAGCAGATGATATCAAAGGGGGTAGCTTTACCATTAGTAATGTAGGAACCTTTGGCAGTTTGATGGGAACTCCCATTATCAATCAACCAGAAGCAGCTATCCTAGCAACAGGAATTATAAAAAAACGCGCCGAGGTGATTGAAAAACCTCAGGGAGATACCATCGAAATACGAAGTATGATGTACTTATCTCTGTCTTTTGATCACAGAATTGTAGACGGGCATTTAGCAGGCTCTTTTTTAAAACAGATTGCTCAAAACATGGAAAAATTTGATTTAAAGCGCCCTGTTTAGATACTCTGCTAAGCCTATTTTCTACATTTTTTTAAAAACACACTGTGTAACATATTATTGAAAACCATCGTATGAAAATTACCAAAGAAATAATCTTACAAGCCTTCAAAAACTTGGTCACTGCAAAAACAATGACCCAAGTGTTTGAGGATAATTTTAAAGTTGTTTCCAAGTATGTACATGCTACCTCTCGAGGTCATGAGGTGATACAAACAGCGCTTGGCATGCAGTTAATGCCTCAAGATTATTTATTTCCATACTACCGTGATGATGCCATGTTACTTTCTATTGGCATGACACCTTATGAACTGATGTTGCAGGTATTGGCTAAAAAAGAGGATCCTTTCTCTGGTGGAAGAACCTATTATTGTCATCCTAGTTTAAGAGATGATGATAAACCTAAAATACCGCACCAAAGTAGTGCAACAGGTATGCAAGCTATACCAGCAACTGGAGTTGCAATGGGCTTGGGGTACCAGGAGGCAGAGAAACTTTCTACACATTCAAAGCAACAAGCTCCAGTGGTAGTCTGCTCATTAGGAGATGCAAGTGTAACAGAGGGTGAAATAGCAGAGGCCTTCCAGATGGCTGCATTGAAACAGTTGCCTATTTTGTATTTAGTACAGGATAATGGCTGGGATATTTCTGCCAATGCTGCAGAGACCAGAGCTCAAAATGCTGCCCAGTACGCTGCAGGTTTCCATGGTTTAGAGGCGATCTCCATAGACGGGACAGATTTTGAGCAGTGCTATACTACAATTAAAGATGTACTTGAGAAAATTAGAACCCAACGCCGCCCATTTCTAATTCATGCCAAAGTCCCTTTATTAAACCATCATACCTCTGGTGTGCGTATGGAGTTTTATAGAGATGATTTGCAGCAAGCAAGATCTGAAGATCCATATCCTAAATTACTATCGCTTCTTTTGCAACAGGGCACCACTAAGGCTGAAATACAAACCATAGAAACCAATATTGAGAGCCGCGTGCAACAAGACTTAAGTAAGGCTTTAGCCGCTGATGATCCCTTACCTGAAGATTTATACACTCATGATTTTGCCCCAACACCAATAACACAAGAGGTAGGGGAGCGCAGTCCAAAAGGCGCAGAGAAAGTAGTGATGGTAGATTGCGCATTATTTGCCATTGAAGAGCTAATGGCAAAACACCCAGAGTGTTTATTATATGGTCAAGATGTTGGAGGTAGACTTGGTGGTGTATTTAGAGAAGCTGCAACCCTAGCTCAGAAATTTGGTGACAATAGGGTGTTTAATACAGCCATACAAGAAGCTTTTATCGTTGGATCTACTGTGGGGATGAGTGCTGTTGGTCTAAAACCCATTGTTGAGGTACAATTTGCAGATTATTTGTGGCCAGGGCTTAATCAATTATTTACAGAAGTATCGAGAAGTTGTTACCTCTCTAATGGAAAATGGCCTGTATCAATGATACTCAGAGTGCCAATTGGTGCCTACGGAAGTGGCGGCCCGTATCACTCCTCTTCTATGGAGAGTGTGGTGAGTAACATACGAGGGTTGAAAATAGCATACCCAAGTAATGGTGCAGATTTAAAAGGTCTTATAAAAGCAGCTTACTATGATCCAAATCCAGTGGTTATTTTTGAGCACAAAGGGTTGTATTGGTCTAAAGTACCTGGAACAAAAGGAGCTACAAGTGTAGAGCCCAGTGAAGATTATATGCTTCCTTTTGGTAAGGCATGGGTTTTACAAGAAATCTGGAAAAAAGAGGAAGCGGAAACCTTGTCAATTATTACCTACGGTATGGGAGTACATTGGGCTATAAATGCTACAGCAGCACTTGGTTTGCAGGATGTTGTAGAGATTGTAGATTTGCGTACACTACATCCTTTAGACTACGATACTGTTTTTGGCTCGGTAAACAAATGTGGGAAGTGTCTGGTAGTTACAGAAGAACCAAGTGAAAATAGTTTTAGTAGAGCTTTGCAGGGTCGTATACAAGAAGAATGTTTCCAGTCATTGGACGCACCAGTGATGATTATAGGTTCTGAGAATATGCCGGCCATACCACTCAATAGCGTGCTGGAGCAAACCATGATCCCTTCTACAGAAAAAGTGAAAGAAAAAATCATTGAAATTTTAAACTATTAAAGCTAGATCACTAAAGAAAAATTGGTTTATTTTTTTCTGTATGGATCTTCCTCACTGCTTGTTATTCCAAGCGCTTTATACACAAAATCGAAAGTAGACAACAATTCTGGTTGTCCGTCAACAATAGCGATATTATGCTCAAAATGAGCACTTGGTTTTCCGTCTTGAGTTACAATCGTCCAACCATCTTTGAGTTGTTTTATGCGCCGTGTTCCGAGGTTTATCATCGGCTCTATAGCAACAGTCATGCCCTCAAGGAGTTTTTTTCCGCGACCTCTTCTGCCATAATTAGGCATTTCTGGATCTTCATGCATAGTTTTGCCAAGCCCGTGACCCACTAATTCTCTCACAACGCCATATCCATGACCCTCGCAGTAATTTTGGATAGCATACCCTACATCGCCAACACGATTACCGGTTTTTAATTGCTCAATACCTACATATAAAGATTCTTTGGTTACTTGGAGTAGTTTTTTTGTTTCTTGTGCTACCTCACCTACCTCAAAGGTATAGGCGTGATCTCCATAAAAGCCGTGTTTTATAGCACCACAATCTATACTAACAATATCACCTTCTTTTAGAGGGATGTCGGTGGGTAATCCATGAACGATAGCCTCATTCACACTTGTTAAGAGGGTAGATGGGCAATCATACAATCCCAAAAATCCTGGTATTGCATCTTGCTCACGAATGTAAGTTTCTGCCATGGTATTGAGCTCATTGGTAGTAACTCCAACTTTCACTTCTTTTGCAAGCATTCCAAGAGTTTTGGATACAACTAAAGCTGCCTCTCTCATTAATGCTATCTCTTCTCTTGATTTTGTAATAATCATTTTGCCTATTAAAAGTTAAACCACCTTTTTCTTTTGGGTGATTTGATGGGGTTTAATTCTCCTGTGATTTCATGGTAAATTTCTCCCCAGCTCCTCATACCCCCTATATTTCTATCATCTATAAAAATATCTGCATTAATTTTTCTGCTGTATGAGTTATCGAATTCTTCTTCAGGAAAGCTCATGTTCACGGCATAGAAAGTAACTCCATTTTTTTTGCAAAATGCAACTGCTTCTTCTAAGGCAGTACCTCTTCTGTAGGTCCATAAAATTACCCTATGTCTGTCTTCTTGTAATTTCTTAATTGTTTCAAATGCAAAAATAATGGGCTTTCCAATTTTTGGATAGGCATCTTCTACGATGGTACCATCAAAATCTATGGCTATGGTAAGGGTATCTTTCATCTAAAGGTGTTACAGTTTGACTTGGTAAAATTACAAAGAAAATCACCACCAGAATTTATTATTCTGCGTATGCTGGTGAGTAGGGTTTATTTGTAACTATTGTGAGTATATCTTCTTCAAGTGTTGCCCCTTGAACATATTCAACAAAACGTCCTAGTTCTTTTTCTTGCCTATAAAAAATAAAAGTAGGGACATAGGCAATATTTAAATCTTTTTCATAGCCCTTTGGGGTGTCTTTATCATGAGAAACTGCCACCATCTCTATACGCTCTTTATTGATGCCTATGCTTTTTAGTATTTTGTAAAAACGTGGGACTTCACGCTGGCTATCCTCACACCAGGTTCCCATAAAGGCTTTGATGTAAACACCTTTGAGTTCTTTTTTAAGCTCAATTAGAGTAATAGAATCTGGTTTGTAGGCCTTAAAATTTTCAGACATCCAAGGAAATAAACGATCATTTTTAAAATCTACATAGCTTACTTTTCCAAGGAGCATTTTTTCTCCCTCATTCTCTGGATCTTCCACAAGTTTGTCGCTTATATAGCTTTCTTGAGTCTTTTTAGTGCCATCTTGTTGGGTCTTTTGCGTTTGGTCTTTGCAAGATAGTAGGCTTATAAAGGCAAAGGCCAGCAAGATTGTTTTTGTGTTTAAATAGTTCATCTTTATTATTTTTTATACTAATGATTTTTGTGTCATTTGCGCTGGCTTTACTATACCCATCAAATGCAGTATTGTTGGTGCAATATCTCCTAAAACTCCGTCATTCACATTATTTATCTCTGGATCTACCACAATAAGAGGTACAGGGTTTATAGTGTGGGCTGTATTTGGTGATCCATCTGGATTGCACATGGTCTCACTATTGCCGTGATCTGCAATAATAATAGTAGTATATCCGTGAAGTAGTGCAGCTTCTGTAATTTTTTTGGCGCAGCTATCTACCACTTCGCATGCTTTTGTGGCTGCCTGTAAATCTCCAGTGTGCCCCACCATATCAGGATTAGCAAAATTCAAACAAATAAAATCTGCTGATTCTGCCTTAATTTCTGGAATGATTTTATCTCGAATATCTAAAGCACTCATCTCTGGTTTTAGGTCATAGGTTGCAACCTTTGGGGAGGGACATAAAATTCTTTTCTCACCCCTAAAAGCTTCCTCTCTTCCTCCATTAAAGAAAAAGGTTACATGAGGATACTTTTCTGTTTCGGCTATGCGTATTTGAGTTTTGTTGTTTTTTTCCAGAACCTCTCCAAGTGTTTGGGTAATGTTTTCTTTGTTGTAAATAACTGAGATATCCTTGAAGGAAGCATCATAATTGGTAAGAGTTACAAAATGCAAGGGTAGTTTTTTCATCCCATAGTCTTCAAAATCCTCTTGAGTTAACACTTGGGTAAGTTGTCTTGTGCGGTCTGTCCTAAAATTAAAGAAAATCACTACATCATCTTTTTTTATGGTTGCAATAGGGAGGTTGTCTTTGGTTACAACAAGAGGCTCCATAAACTCATCTGTAATTCCTTCTTGGTAACTTTTTTCTATGCTCTTTGAGATGTTTGTAGTTGGTGTGCCTTTGGCGCTACATAGTAGATCATAGGCTTTTTTAATACGCTCCCAACGAGTATCTCTATCTAGGGCAAAGTAACGTCCAATTACACTTGCAATACGACCTGTTGTTTGCTGCATGTAGTCTTGTAGATGCTCTAAGTGTTGTATGCCAGATTTTGGATCTACATCTCGCCCATCTGTAAAGGCATGAACAAAAATATTTTCTAAATTTTGATCATTAGCGGCCTTTAGGAGTCCTTTTATGTGATCTAGGTGAGAATGTACCCCACCATCTGAGACTAGTCCTAATAAATGAACATTTTTATTGTTGGTTTTGGCATAATCAAAGGCTTTTTGTAACACCTTTTCATCCTTGAGGGTATCATTGGTTATGGCCAAATTGATTTTTGCTAAATCTTGATATACAATCCTTCCAGCGCCAAGGTTCATGTGTCCTACCTCGCTGTTGCCCATTTGTCCATCTGGGAGCCCAACATGCGCTCCATGGGTTAACAGATTTGCATGAGCATATTTTTTTATTGCAGCATCCATAAAGGGTGTTTCTGCCTTTGCAGGGGCAGAGATGCTAGGGTCTTGTGTATTGCCCCACCCGTCAAGGATAAGTAATATAACTTTTTTATTCATGGTGTAAAGATAGGCAGTAATTACTGATTACAAAACCGCAAGAGGTTTCAATAAATTTAAAACCATAGTCATTTTGTAGGGCTGTTTCCAATCAAATTTAAAGTAGTTCAGGATTAATATCCAAAATATGCTCTTTGATATACCCTGCAATAAAACGGTCGGTAAAATGCTCACTACCTGCAATTTTTTCTTGCTGCAGGATGCTTTTAATGTCAAGGTTTTTATATGCCCTTAGCATTGGTCTAGATACAGGTTTGTAGCTAAAATGCCAAGGCTCATGAGAAAAACCTTTTCTAGCGGTATCTTTTGTATACACCTCATAAAACCCAAAGATGCTTGCATTTTGGGTGAGCCAAGCTTTCATCTCACAAAATTGACCATTACCATAAAAGTGTTTTTCTAGCAATACGCTTGAGGGTCTAACTCCTGTGTTTCCCTGAATTATATCAATATCTGTACCCCAGTGATGTCTTGATGTTCCTGGAATGGTAGAGTATTCAATAATTTTAGAGAGTGCCTGTTTTGCAGACAAGCCTTGCCCAGTGAAGCGTTTGTACTTGCCTTCAAAAATTTCTTTTTGCCGCTCAAAGCTTCTATAAGCAGATACAATTTCAATGGTTATGTTATCTTTTGCCGCTGCAGCTTTCATTTTTAAAAATGCAGCTTTAGTTTGTTTTTCCATCTTTTGGGTGTAAGAATTTCCAGTAATATCAGGATTTCCTTTTCCAATAAGTTGCGCTTTAGTGAACCTATCTTGCGCAGTGCTTAGGGCATTTTGAGGTATTGTTAGAAGCCCAAGGGTGCAAATAGTTGTGAGATGTAAAAATTCTTTTCGTTTCATGTCTATACTGTCTTAAGCTTTCTTTTAAATATACTATTTCTTTACAAAACAACTCCACTAGAGGTTTAAAACAGCTCCTTGGTCAAGCAAGTAAGTATCTTTTCCTTTCTCAAAAACACGCGCACTATGGTTTCCTTTTAAAGTTATGCGATCTCCAATGACCTGAAGCCAACTACCCTCTGGTAATCCCACTACAGGGGTGTTGTTTTGGGTGTGGTATTCCTTAATTCTTGTTGCTCTAGATTCTCCCATGTGAGTAGTATTTACATCTTGGTCTATGTAATGGGCATTAATATTAAAGGCAATGACGCCCAAGGTGTCAAAAGAAGAGGGATATACAATAGGCATGTCATTGGTGTTTTGCATGGTGACACCACAAATATTACTACCGGCACTTGTACCAAGATATGGGGTGGCTTTATTAATAGCTTTTCTGATGGGGTCAACAAGCTTATTGTCATGTAACTGCTTTACTAATAAAAAGGTGTTTCCACCGCCAGTGAAGATTCCTTGTGTTTGTTCTACAGCTTGAATAGGATTTTTAAAGGTGTGTATCCCGCGTAAATTTTTACCAAATGTTTTGAAAACTTTTGCTGCCATTTTGGTGTAATTTTCATGGCTGATACCTCCAGGTCTTGCATAGGGTATAAATAAAATATCTGTGGCGTCTTTAAACAGTAGTATAAGTTCTTCCTTTAAATACTCTAGATAGGTGCCCTTGTATATGGTTGAGGTACTCGCAATAATTAGTTTTTTCATTCTAAAGGGGGTTAAACCATAAAGGTACACAATGTGCTGTTATATTTTACTAGCTCTTGTCTAACTCTCATGTTATTAAATTATATATTTGAATTCTGAAAAATTCTACAAAAATAAAAATGAATCGTAAAGCAAGCTTTTTTAGCCTACTTTTTTTGTGTTTTTTCACCTCTACTACAGCGCAAATTATTTTGTTGGAGGGAAGAGTTACCAACCCAGATGAGGTTGAGAATATTCATGTACTTAATACAACATCAAGATATAACGCTATTACTGACCAAGAAGGGAAGTTTGTCATAGAAGCAAAGCGTTATGACACATTGGTTTTTTCTGGGATAAAGTATTTTTCAAAAAAGGTAGTGGTTACCGATTATATGTATGCTCAAAAATACCTTACAGTTTCTCTTATCATCTTATTAAACGAGCTGGACGAGGTGTTTATAGGAAATACGCTCTCGGGTGATTTATTAAAAGACGTGGAGGCCATAAACACCAATAAAGATTTTAACTTTGATGATGTTGGTATTCCAGGTTTTAAAGGAAAGCCCCAGGAAAAAATTCCTGATTTGTTGGGACAAGTTATAACTCCATTATATGTAGATGTGGAAGCTTTGTATAAGCACATCACAGGGTATTATAAAACACTAAAAAAGATGCGCAAATGGAGATCTGAGGATTACATTGCTACAGTAATATTAACGTATTACACTGCTTCTTTTTTTCTTGATGCCTATGGAATTCCAGAAAATAGAACCTATGATTTTATAATGCTGTGCATAGAGACTTCAGACATACAAAAAGATTTTGAAATCAAAAACTACAATGGGGTGCTAACTACTTTTAAAGAAAAATCTCTGAACTATTTATATCAATTAAACCCTACAAAAAAAGAAAACTAATATTTTGATTGCCAATGGTAGATAAAGAAATAAAATAGCAACGATTGCTTTAAATTTGCCACTGTGCCCCCTTTATAACTTTACCCTTTATGAAACTTTTTAAGATTTTTATTTTAACGATTATTTTCCCTACAGTTGTGGGAGCTGCAATCCACAAATTTTATGCTAGCACTACTAAAATAGAATATGTGCCTCAAGAGCAATCTGTGCAGATAATTACAGAAATTTTCACCGACGACATTCAGCAAGCATTGTCAAAGAGAAACCTTAGGGAGATTCATCTAGATTCTAAAAAGCAGACTCCGGCAGATGTTTTACTGTTGCGAGACTATGTTTTTAAGAAGCTGGTTGTTTATCTCAATGATGTAAAGCAAGAGTATGATTATATTGGATTACAATATGATGTAGATAGAGTAAAATTGTTTCTAGAAATAACAAATGTTTCTTCTTTTGAGCGTATAGACATTGAAAATAAAATTTTGTTTGACACCTTTGAAGATCAACAAAACATCATACACATAAAAACTCCTTCTGCAAGGCGGAGCCTTGTCTTGGATAAAGAAAATCCTAAAGGATTGTTAAATTTTTAATAACACGCAGTATACGCTTAAGATTAGGCTATTTTTGAAAATTATTTTAAACCAAACTAAATCATGAAATTACTCAAGTTTTTATCCTTTATTTTAATAATGTCTTCTGCCGGTTTTGCTACCGCACAAGAAACAGAATCTACTCAACAGGAGCGTAAAGCAGGACACCTTAATAACAACCGTTTCAAGCAGTTGTATCAAGAGTTCTCTTCACCAAACCAATACAGATCTGCCTCAGGTGCTCCAGGGCCAGCCTATTACCAGCAGCAAGCAGATTACAAAATGGATATTGTCTTGAATGATGACACCTCTGTATTATCTGGAACTGAAACAATTACCTACACAAATAATTCTCCAGATGTTTTAGAGTATCTGTGGGTACAATTGGATCAAAATGTTCGTGCTTCAGATTCAAAAACTTCTTTAATTGAGGCCAATGGAGCGGCTCCTGCACAGCAGGCTAGTTCTTTTGTCAATAGTTACATGGGAGAAGCCTTTGATGGAGGTTTTAAAATTGAGTATGTAAAAGACCGAAAAGGAAACAACCTTTCATACACAATCAATCGTACCATGATGCGCATCGATATCCCCAAAGCAATGAATCCCGGGGATACGTACTCTTTCGATATAAAGTGGTGGTATAATATTGTAAACCACACCATTGATAGAGCTCGAAGTGGATATGAGGTGTTTGATGATGGAAACAAAGGATATGTAATTGCTCAGTTTTTCCCTCGAATGGCAGTATACAGTGATGTTGAAGGATGGCAAAATAGCCAATTCTGGGGTCGTGATGAGTTTGCACTACCTTTTGGAGATTATGATGTGAGTATTACGGTTCCTGCAGATCACACCATGGATGCCACAGGTGTTCTAACCAATAGAAAAGAAGTGTTTTCCAAAACAATGATGAACCGCTACAACAAGGCAAAACAATCCTACAAGACTCCAGTTATTATTGTAACACAAGAGGAGGCAGAGGCCGCCTCTAAAACAAATGTAAAGGCAACCAAAACCTGGAAGTATAAAGCTAAGAATGTACGTGATTACGGTTTTGCAACCTCAAGACGTTACATCTGGGACATGATGGCCGTTAAAATTGGAGATAAAGATGTGATGGCTGTTTCATTATATCCACCAGAAGGAAATCCATTATGGGAAGATTATTCTACAATAGTTGTGGCTAGTACTTTAAAGTCTTACTCTAGAATGTCTTTTGATTACCCATATCACAAAGCAATTTCTGTTCATGCGAAAGGGCAGGGGATGGAGTATCCAATGATTTGCTGGAATTACGGTCGTCCAGACGCTGATGGTAACTACAGTGAAAGAGTTAAATATGGTATGATGAGTGTAATTATTCACGAAGTTGGTCATAACTATTTCCCGATGATTGTCAATAGTGATGAACGCCAGTGGACTTGGATGGATGAAGGTTTAAATACTTTTGTACAGTATGTGGCCGAGCAGGATTTCGGAGAATGGTATCCAGATGCAATCGCTCCAAATAAAGCATATCCATCACGTCGTGGACCTGCCAAAAAAATAGTGAACTACATGGGAGGTGATCAAGATTTTATTGCCCCTATTATGACAAAAGGACTCAACACCTATAATTTTGGAGCTAATGCATATTCAAAGCCTGCAACTGGTCTTAATATACTTCGAGAAACAATCATGGGTCGTGAGTTGTTTGATCACGCATTTAGAACCTACTCTCAACGTTGGATGTTTAAACACCCAACTCCAGAAGATTTCTTCCGTACTATGGAAGATGCCTCAGCTGTAGATTTGGACTGGTTTTGGAGAGCATGGTTTTACAGCACAGAGTACACAGATATTGGTGTAAAAGATGTAAAGAAATACTATGTAACTTCAAAAATGAACAAACAAGTACGAGAAATGATAGAAGCTCGTGGCATGAAAGAAAGTGATCTTCCACCGCTGGTATACCTTGTAGAGGAAGGGGCAGAAGACTTTGAAGAATCTATGAAAACCCAAACTTTGAATGATGTAACAACTTTGCAAAGCTATATCATGGATAACATCTCTCCAGAAGATAGAGCAAATTTAAAGAGCCCTCGTTTTTTCTATGATGTAACGTTTGAAAAACCTGGTGGTATCCCTATGCCAATCATTGTTGAGTACACCTACAGTGATGGTAGTATAAAACGCGAGACTTTCCCTGCTCAAATTTGGAGAAAGAATGATAAAGAGGTTCGAAAAGTAGTAGCTTCAGAAATGGAAATTACCAAAATAATGGTAGATCCAGACGAAGAGACCGCAGATATTGACACTGCCAATAATGCTTGGCCAAAGCGTAAAAAACTCGGAGAGTTTAAAAAATTCAAAGACAATGTAAAAAACTAATTTAAAGATTTTAAATTTTTAAGATGCTCATAACAAAACCCGCTGCCAAACAAGTAGCGGGTTTTGTGCTTAAAAATATATTTGCTAGAAATCTTAAGGGTATATTAGATTTTATTTAAATTCTCAATTTAAAATTCTCAAATCTCCCTATCTTTGTGGTATGATACAGCTTCATTTATTATTCATTAGCGGTGTAGAAATAGGATTTATTTTGGTTGTAATTCTACTTGTTTTTGGCGCAGATAAAATTCCAGAAATTGCTCGTGGCCTGGGTAAAGGGTTACGTCAAGTAAAAGATGCTACCAATGATATTAAATCTGAAATTAGCAAAAGCGCAGACAAACAAGGTGTTAATCTAGATCTCACCAAGGATATCAGTAAAAATGTGTCCAATAATCTAAAGCAAATAAAAGATGATGTTGAAGACTTTGGAGGCTCCATCAAACGAAACCTTTAATGCTTCGCTCTCTTAGATATTGGGACCAAGACTTTCTTATTTGGCTCAATAATCTTGGCAAGGAATCCTATGATGCCTTCTGGATCTTTGTCACTCAAATAGAAAGTTGGACTCCACTTTTTCTTTATTTTATTGGTGTGCTGTTGTATTACTATAAAGGTAGAAAAGGAGTGATTTTATTACTTGTAGGTATCATCACCTTTTTAAGTACCCTAGCCATCACAGATTTCACAAAAATGTATGTGGCGCGTATCAGGCCAAATAATATAGATAGTCTCTACTGTGTTCTTCGTGTTTTAAAACATCCAACAAGTTATAGTTTCTTTTCAGGTCATGCCTCGTCGAGTTTTTGTATTGTTGTTTATTTAGTGCTTTGCCTTAAAAAGTTAAACCCATGGGTGTATTTATCCTTCATATGGCCTATACTCTTTGCAGGCAGTAGAATTTATGTTGGTGTACACTATCCAAGTGATATAATAGTGGGGGCGCTTGTTGGAAGTGTTTTGGCTCTTCTAGGATAT
>CAJWXC010000026.1 GCA_913048215.1 uncultured Flavobacteriaceae bacterium
ATTATTTTTAGGTACAGATGATGGCCTATATTACTCTACCAATGCGGCAAAAACCTGGACCAAATGGACACATGGCTTCCCCACAGTACCAGTAAAAGATTTAGTAATCCAAGAGAGAGAAAATGATTTAATAATAGGAACTTTTGGCCGCGCCGCATGGGTATTGGATGATATTACCCCATTACGCGTTATAGCCAAAGAAACTAGACTTTTAAAAGAAAGGCTAAAAGTATTTACGCCGCCCACGGCATATCAAGCAGCCTATCAACAGCCAACAGGGAGCAGGTTTGGTGCAGATGCAATGTACCAAGGAGAAAACAAAGCTTTTGGAGCACAAATTAGTTATTGGTATAATGCACAAACAACTACTACAGAGACAAAAGATAGTACTCAAACCCAAAAACCATCAAGCGATTCCTTATTCATGAAAATATATGATAAAGACCGATTGATTCGTACCCTAAAAAGAAAAGTTCCAGATAGCTCGGGAATTTACAAATGGACTTGGTACTTAAATGAAGCCGGTGGTGACAGGCCCTCCAGAAAAATAAGAAAAAGAAAAAATGAGCCAAGTGGCAGCAGCGTAAAACCAGGAAACTACAAAATTGTTTTAACTAATGATGGTATGACTACTCAAACTACTATTACTGTAGCCAGTGATCCAAGAATAGCTGTTTCTCAAAAGGCTATTGAGCAAAAGTACGATACATCAAAAACCATTGAGCAAATGACCCAAATTGCTGCAGATGCTGTTAAACAATTGGTAGAGAGTAAAAACACCGCAACTAGTTTTAGCAAAACATTAAAAAAAGAAGACAAAAAGCTACACAAAGAAGCTATTGATTCATGCACTACAATTTCAGAAACTATAGAAAACCTCATAGCCCTATTTATTGGAAAAGAAGATAAACGTCAAGGAATCACTAGAAATCCTGAGGTTACGGTATTAAATAGGATTAGGACGGCAAGCTGGTATGCAAGTAGCCGCCCAGATGGCATGACCCAAACAGAGACAACGCTACTAAAGCATGCCAAAAACCAGCTCAATGAGGCCCTTGATAAAACCAATGCGTTTTTTGAAAAAGACTGGAAAACCTATAAAGAGGCAATAGGTAAGGTTGAGACAAAACCATTCAAGGACACCAAAAGATTTATAAAAATTAAAAAATAAACCCAACGTTATTTAAAAAAATGAAAAAAGCAATTGCACTACTACTAATAACACTTGTAACAATTCAATACACTAACGCGCAAGAAAATGGTCAGGATGATTTTGGATCTTGGGAAATGTTTTTTGGAAATGCACGCCTGTCAGATAAAATTAGTATCTCACCAGAGGTGCAGTATAGAACCTATGAGTTTGGATCAAATTTTAACCAGTTACTGCTTAGAACTGGAGTAAACTGGCATATAAACAACAGCACTATGGCAACTCTAGGATATGGATATATTTCTACAGATGGAACCTTTAATGAACCTACGGGAGAGCAAAACACCCTAGAGCATAGACTTTATGGACAATTTACCAGTAAAAATACCCTAGGGGAATTTAAAGCAACACACCGTTACAGGTTTGAACAACGGTTTATAGACAATCCTGTTTCTGACAATGATATACAATACAGAGTGCGATATTTACTTAGACTCACCTACCCCTTAAGTGAAAATTGGTTTGTATCTGCTTATGATGAAGTTTTCATAAACCTGCAAGAACCTGTTTTTAGTCAAAACAGACTATATGCAGCACTAGGATATCATATTAATAATAATATTACAACACAGGTAGGGTATTTAAAAAATCATTTTACAGGCAAAAATTATGATCGTTTTCAAATAGGGATCTGGTATATGCTCGATCTTAGAGAAACAAAGTAAAAATAAGTGTAGTCTTAAGTATTTTGTTCACTAAAAAGCTATATCTTTTTTTGCCGAAAGGTTAAATTGTATATTACCCATCATTAAACATTTAAAATAGTAGTACCATGAAAAATTATATTCTTTTAATAATGCTCGTATTGGTAAGTGCAATAGGTTGTAAAAATGAAATCAAAGAGCCAACAAAAACAACAGATGGTGAGTCGCAAGCAGCAATGATTGAGGCAACTTCAGAGCAAAAGACAGAAACAATAAAACTAAAAATATCCCTTGAGTCTAAAGGAGAAAGACAATCTAAAGGGGTTGTGTATTTCAAACAAGAAGGCGAGACGGTCTATTTTGACGCCAAAACAAAAGGACTCACCCCTGGAGTTCACGCAATACACATTCATGAAAAAGCAGATTGCTCATCACCAGATGGAAAATCTGCAGGAGGGCACTGGAACCCGACCTTTGAAGATCATGGAAAATGGGGTTCTGAGAATGGATACCATAAAGGTGATATAGGAAACTTTATGGTAGACAACAATGGAATTGGAGCCATTAGCATTTCTACAGACCAATGGTGCATTGGCTGTGATGATCCTGCAAAAAATATTTTGGGTAAGGCAATTATCATACACCAAGGTGAAGACGATCTTATATCTCAACCCTCTGGAGCCGCAGGAGCAAGAGTAAGTTGTGGTGGAATTATACAATAAAGAAAAAAAGAAAAGCAAAAAACGCTTTACAGATATGTAAAGCGTTTTTTTATATATAATTTTAAAATATAAGCATAAAAAAAGGCAAGCTACCTACATCACACTGCTACGACCATTTACCCTTGCTGTGTTCCCACCCTGGGGGATTCTACAGGAGCTAGTTGTGTAGGACTTGCCAGGTGCAAATATACTCCATTTTGTAATTTTGCAAACAATTTTTAGGAATCATTTATAATAAATATCTTGTCATTGTTTTTTAAACAATTTTATTAAAAACTACTATTAAAAAAATATAAAACATCAAACTACGCTCATGAAATATACAACCTACTTTGCAACGCTTTTAATAGTGATTTTTTGCAGCAGTTGTGACACAAAAAATCAAGACCCTAACTCGCTATTTTCAATAGAAATTCAAGGCAATAAAAAAGCTGTTTCAAATGCAGACACTGTAACTTTTACTATAAAAAGTAAAAAGGGAAATGCTATTGACGCAGTTACCTACAGTGTGAATGGAGAAAAGGCATTAGCAAATGAAGCCTTTCAAGGAAGTTTTGATTTTTCTAACACCACTCTTGGTGATAAAGTAATTAGTGCAGAGATTGAAAGCGGCGGCAATAAGTACCGTATTTCTAAATCAATTACCGTTTTATCATCTGTAAAACCAATAGTGTATGATTATAAAATTTTAGAAACCTATCCTCATGCAATTGATGCCTACACGCAAGGTTTAGAGTTTGTAGGAGACGTATTATATGAAAGCACAGGGCAATACAGAGCATCTTCTCTCCGAAAAACAGATTATAAAACTGGCCGTGTAGAAAAAAACATATCCTTGGATGGGCAATATTTTGCAGAAGGACTCACTATTGTAAAAAACAAGTTATTTCAACTTACTTGGAGAGAAAACATGGGCTTTATATATGATTTAGAAACCCTTGAAAAAACTGGCACATTTGCTTACAATAAAAGCAAGCAAGGTTGGGGGCTATGCAATGATGGAACATCATTGTATAAGAGTGATGGAACAAGTAAAATTTGGAAACTCAACTCAGAAACACTAGCTGAAGAAAGCTATATAGAGATGTACACCAATACAAGTAAAATAGATAATGTCAATGAACTTGAGTGGGTCAATGGTGCTATTTACGCAAACATATACTTAAAACCAGCCATAGCCATTATAAATCCTTCAAATGGTGCAGTTAAAGGTGTTATTAATTTAAAGGGGCTTAAAAAGAAAGTAACACAACACAATAAACTGGATGTTTTAAATGGTATAGCGTCTAAGGGAGAACCCAATATTATTTATGTAACAGGTAAAAATTGGGACAAGCTTTTTAAGATTGAGTTTTTTGAAAAAAAGTAAAAAACAATACATACACTAACCAAAGAGAATATCTGAGGAGTAAATCTTTGCTACTTTACAATATTACACCCAATAAAAAGTTATATTTTTATCAAAATTTTCTTTTATGAAATACATGTATGGCCTTGTATTATTTTGCTCTATTATTTTGTGGAGTTCTTGTCGTAATGATTTTGAAACTGTTCCAAACACGGGCAACCTTGAGTTTTCAAGAGATACTGTTTTTTTAGATACTGTTTTTACTAATATTGGTTCTAGCACATATAATTTAAAAGTATATAACACAAGTGATGATGATATCACCATACCATCAATAAGGCTTGGTGATGGAGAAGATTCTCAATACAGATTAAATGTGGATGGTTTACCGGGTAAGATTTTTAATGATATTAATATACTGGCCAATGACAGTATTTTTGTTTTTATTGAAACCACCCTTGATATAGACAACTTACCTGGAGATGGGTTAGAATTTTTATATGAAGATCAAATACAGTTTGACACTGCAGGTAACCAGCAAGATGTAACATTAATAACCCTAGTGAAAGATGCTGTTTTTCTGTTCCCAGAAGACCTAGGAGATGGCATTTATGAAACCTTAACTCTTGGAAGCGGTGAGCAGGCCGTAGATATAGAAGGATTTTTCCTAGACGATACAGAACTACTATTTACCAATGAAAAACCTTACGTTATTTATGGTTATGCAGCAGTTAGCCCTGGTGATGAACTTATTATAGCCCCTGGAGCACGCATACATTTCCACAAAAATAGTGGATTACTAGTTGCCAATACAGCTTCCATAAAAGCAAACGGCACCCAAAGCCAAGATCTTGAAGCAATGGAAGGAGAGATTATATTTGAAAGTGATAGACTTGAACCTGCATTTGAAGACATTCCCGGACAGTGGGGAACCATCTGGTGCACCGCAGGAAGTACTAATAATGAATTTAGTTTTACGACCATTAAAAATGCATCGGTTGGAATACTCATGGACAGCAACGATGGAGATAGAACCCTCACGCTTAAGAACACACAAATTTACAACTCTGCAAATATTGGCCTTTTGGCGCGTACTGCAGATATCTACGGAGAAAATCTTGTAATTAACAATAGTGGGCAATCAAGCTTAGCGATATCTTTGGGAGGGACCTACACATTCAACCACTGCTCTTTTGTAAACTATTGGTCTAATGGCTTTAGATCATTTCCTGCCCTGCAAATAGATAATGGCCAAGAGATAGAAAATGGAGTTATTGCTTTTGATTTAATACAAGCAGATTTTAATAATTGTATTATTTACGGAAGTGAAAATATTGAGTTAGGCTTGTTTCCAATTAATGAAGAAACGGCATTTAATTTTTCACTCAACAGTTCTCTATTGCGTTTTAATGATATTAATAACAATTTTGAAGACAATCCTTTTTATGAGTTTGACAATACTGTTGTTTTAAATATAGATCCAGCTTTTGAAAATACTAATGAAAATAATTTCAATATAGAAAAAAATGTATCTGGCGCAGAAAACATTGCAGATCCAAGTATTTCAAGCCAAGTACCTTTAGATCTTAACGGAACACAAAGAAGTGATCCTGCAGATGCTGGAGCCTATCAAAGCACAGAGTTTCCTCCACAGGGATAAAAACAAAAACTTATCACATAAAAAAGAGACATGGCAAAACCATGTCTCTTTTTATAAATTGAGTGTACTTTCTATAGCTCGTAATTACCAGACAAACAGCGGTCTTTCACTCATCATGCTGTTTACCATAATTGCAATTTCTTCAAGTTTACTGTCTGAATCGTGGTTTGTGATTGCTGCATCAATAAAATCAACAATTTGTTGCATGTCTGTCTCTTTTAAACCACGTGTGGTTATTGCAGGAGTACCAATACGAATACCGCTAGTTACAAATGGAGATTTATCGTCAAAGGGTACCATGTTTTTATTTACGGTAATATCTGCTCTGCCAAGGGCCTCTTCTGCCTCTTTACCAGTAATATTTTTGTTGCGTAAATCAATAAGCATCATGTGGTTGTCTGTACCACCGCTGATAATCTCATAACCTTTGGCTTTAAAGGCATCTGCCATAACAGCTGCATTTTTTTTAACCTGAATCATGTAATGTAAAAACTCATCTGTAAGCGCTTCTCCAAAAGCGATTGCCTTTGCAGCAATTATATGCTCTAGAGGTCCTCCTTGATTTCCTGGAAAAATACCACTATCAAGCAAAGATGACATCATACGTTTATTACCGTTTTTAAGGGTAATACCAAATGGGTTTTCAAAATCTTTTCCCATTAATATAAGACCTCCACGAGGTCCTCGAAGTGTCTTGTGTGTTGTAGTGGTAATTACATGACAGTGCGGAACAGGATCTGCAATGATTCCTTTAGCAATCATACCAGCTGGATGTGCAATATCTGCAAGTAATATAGCACCTACTTTATCTGCAATAGCCCTAAAACGCTTGTAATCTATCTCCCTGGAATAGGCTGAGGCACCAGCAATGATCATTTTTGGTTGTTCTTTTATGGCAATGGCCTCAATTTTATCATAATCTAGCATTCCGGTTTGTTTCTCTACCCCGTAAAAAACTGGATTATATATTCTACCGCTAAAATTTACCGGGCTGCCATGAGTTAAATGTCCACCATGAGCAAGATCAAAACCTAAAAAAGTATCTCCGGGCTTTAAACAAGCATGAAACACCGCTGTATTAGCCTGAGATCCACTGTGAGGTTGAACATTTGCATAGGCTGCGCCAAACAATGTCTTTGCTCTATCAATGGCTATTTGTTCTACTTCATCAACAATTTCACATCCTCCGTAATACCTTTTACCGGGATATCCCTCTGCATATTTATTAGTAAGTACAGATCCTGCTGCATCCATGACTTGCTGGCTAGCAAAATTCTCTGATGCAATGAGTTCCAGACCGTCTAATTGGCGTTGGTGTTCTGCTTGGATTAATTCAAAAATTTGTTCGTCTCTTTTCATAATGTAAGTGTAATGCTAGGGCTTTTTTTAGGGTCAGAAATACTACTAATGATACCTATAGTATCTTTTTTGAACAAAACTATTTCCGAATAAAAAAAACAGTAAAACTATCTTTGTGTTAATTAAACATCAAAAATAGTAAAAGCAATCGTTACCTATTCTTAAAATTATATATTTGATATAGATTTTACTAACAGAAATTAACAACTATGCCCTTAACTGCAAACGACCCCTCAAGAGTTTCATGGATTGACGTTCCTCACAACAGTGATTTCCCAATCCAAAACATCCCATTTGGCGTGTTTTTAACACGTGATGATATCATCACAATTGGTACCCGCATTGGTGATACCGCTATAGATCTTGGTGCATTACACCAGCTTGGATACTTTAAAGGTATTGACCTTACAGAAGATATCTTCCTGCAAGATAGTTTGAATGACTTTATTGCAGATGGGAGAAAAACATGGCGACTAGTAAGAAATCGTATCAGTGATATTTTCTTAAAAAGCAACCAAGAATTACAAACAAATAGAGCGCATTGTGACAAGATATTATTTTCACTTGATCAAATTGAAATGCAACTCCCTGTTGATGTTGGAGATTATACAGATTTCTACGCAAGTAAAGAGCATGCAACAAATGTTGGAAGTTTATTTAGAGATCCAGAGAATGCATTACTACCAAATTGGCTTCATATTCCTATTGGCTACCACGGAAGAAGTTCATCTATAATACCATCTGGCACACCAGTGAGAAGACCCTATGGACAAACAAGACCCGGAGAGAATGGAATTCCAGGATTTGGCCCAAGTAAATTACTAGATTTTGAGTTAGAAATGGCTTTTATAACTACAGATGCAAATGATTTAGGTAAGCGTGTTGGTATTCAAGAAGCAGAAGACTATATTTTTGGGTTGGTACAATTTAATGACTGGAGTGCCAGAGATATTCAGGCCTGGGAGTATGTGCCTCTTGGCCCATTTTTAGGTAAGAGTTTTGCCTCTACGATTTCTCCTTGGATAGTTACTCTTGACGCATTAGAACCTTTTAGAACCCAAGGTCCAAAACAAGACCCAATGCCTCTTCCCTATTTACAACAAAGCGGGCCCATGAATTTTGACATTAATCTTGAGGCATCTATAGCGCCAAAAGACGGATCACCAACACTTGTATGTAAGTCAAACTTTAAATACATGTATTGGTCCATGGCGCAGCAATTAACACATCATACACTTAATGGTTGTAACCTCAGAAGTGGTGATATGATGGGTAGCGGGACTATTTCTGGGCCTACCAAAGATAGTTATGGTTCTATGCTAGAACTTACCTGGAAAGGTCAAAACCCTCTTACACTTAATGATGGTAGCCAACGCAAATTTATCAACGATGGAGATACTGTTAAGATGACAGCCTACTGCCAGAAAGATGGTCTTAGAATTGGTTTTGGAACTTGTGACGGTGAAGTTTTACCTGCCCTAGAATAGGAAAATTTAGTGTTAATGTAAAAAGGTATCTTTAATGAAAAATACAATTATGAAAAAATATTATTTATTGCTCATAGCAGCATTGTTCAGTATAACTACCCAAGGTCAAGATACTTTTTCTATTATAGCCGTTGATCCTGCCACAGGTGATATTGGATCAGCAGGAGCATCCTGCGTTGATGGGGCTGCAAACTTTGGAGGTATTATAGATATTATTACCAAAATTATACCTGGTCGTGGGGGAGTAAATAGCCAAGCTTATGTGTGCATCCCAAACTCAAATCTCAATAATGCCATTACTCAAATGGAAAATGGAGCAAGCCCGGATGAGATTGTAACGTATTTATTGAATAATGATTCTTGTAATTCTCAAAACTTTAATCCGGCTTTTAGACAATATGGTATTGCAGATTTCAACTCAGATGGGGAGCCAAGAAGTGCCGGCTTTACGGGAGCCTCTACAGATGATTACAAAGAAGACATTCAAGGACCAACCTATAGTGTGCAAGGAAATATTTTATTGAATGAAACCGTGCTAAACAATATGCAAGATAATTTTAATAGCGCTACGGGTACTTTGGCAGATAAATTAATGGCTGCTATGCAAGGAGCTAATTTTGCAGGAGCAGATTCTCGTTGTTTGGCAAGAGGAACCTCCTCTACCTCTGCCTATTTATTAGTGTATAAAGCAGATGATGATATAGACACTCCTTTTTTACGTTTAAACATTGAAGAAATGCCATTTGGAGAAGAGCCAATTGACTCCTTACAAATTCTATACAACCAATTTCTTGGGGCCAATGACATTGGGTTAAAAGACAAATTAAAGCTGTATCCTAACCCAGTATCCTCAGAGCTTATTCTAGAATATGAATTAGGAGTAGGTATCAAAAAACTTAGTATTTGTGACGTGCAAGGAAAAATACTACTACAACCTGAAATACAAGCGTTAGATCAAGGAAATCTTAAAATTAACACAAGCTCACTGACAAAAGGTGTTTATTTCTTGGATGTAGCCACTATTAGAGGAAATCAAAAAATAAAATTTATAAAAAAGTAACATTTATATAAAAAAAGGTGCCAGTAATCGGGCACCTTTTTTTGTTTTTATTTACCTTTTATTTCTGTGTGGAGAATTGTTGTTGTTGCCAATTAGTAATGCCACCTTGAAGGTCAAATATTTTAGTAAAACCAAGGTCTTTTAATATTTTTGATGCCTGTGCACTCCTACCCCCCTTTTTACAGTATACATAAACGGGCTTATTCTTATCAAGGTAAGCTACTTTTTGCTTAAAATCGTTGTCTGTAACACAAATGTTTTGTGCATCTTTTAAATGGCTTACAGCAAATTCATCTTTGGTTCTTACATCTACAAGTTGAGCACCAGGGTTTTCTAAGAGCACATCATACATAGCCTTTGGTGCCATAAGCTCAATAGCTTGTGGTATTGCTTTAGCATCATTTTTTTGTGCGTCGTTACAACAAACGCTTGCTAGGGTTATCAGCAAAGCAAAGATTATATAACTGTATTTTTCCATATTATTAAATTGTTTTTTCACCTTGCCACTCCATAAAGCCGCCCATAAGGTTGTATGCTTTTTCAAAACCAATAGAATTCATAATCATGCATGCCTGGCCACTTCTACTTCCAGATCTGCAATACACATAATAACTTTTTGTTTTATCAAGTTCCTTGGCACCCTCCATAAAGGCACCTGCGTTCATTATATCAAGGTGTTTAGCGCCAGGTATATGCCCCTGTTGTATTTCTTCAAGAGTCCTTACATCTAGTAGTATAGCATCAGGATCTGAGGATAGTTGTTCTGCCCATACTTTTTGAGTTAAATCATTCATTACAATATATTTTTTTCTTAAAAATAATAATTACCTAGAACATAAACGTCAAAAAAAACAAAAGGTTGCACAGATAAAAAAATGGCATAAAAAAAGATAGTTAGATATATATAATATTGAGATTTTTATACCCATTTCAATCAGAAATTCTTTGCTATCTTTGATGTAAGAAAAGGTAAAACGTTAGAGTTATTCCTTTTTTTTAGAAAACAAAAATTAAAAAATGAATATAGTAGTAATAGATAACTATGATAGTTTTGTTTACAACCTAGTGCATTACCTTGAGGAGCTAGATTGTAGGGTAACGGTTGTAAGAAACGATCAGTTTGACATTGATAGTCTATCATTTTATGATAAAATACTACTCTCTCCTGGACCAGGTATTCCTTCACAGGCGGGCCAATTAAAACAGGTTATTACATCCTATGCAGGAAAAAAACCTATTTTTGGTGTGTGTCTGGGACTACAGGCTATTGCAGAGGTATTTGGAGGCACACTTAACAATCTTCCTGAGGTGTTTCATGGGGTGGCCACAAAAGCGAATATCATTGTTAAGGATGCCCCTTTATTTAAGAACCTAAGCCCTGAGATAGAAATTGGAAGATACCACAGTTGGGTTGTAAACAAAGATGATTTTCCTGAGAGCCTTGAAATAACCTCGGTAGATAAAACAGGACAGATTATGTCTTTAAGACATAGAGAATTTGATATAAGAGCCGTGCAGTTTCATCCAGAGAGTGTGCTTACACCCCAAGGAAAACAGATGATTCAAAATTGGGTATTAATGTAGGTAATGATTTTTAGCATGTTTTGTAAAGCAAGGCTATCTAATAAAAACTGGGGCATGTTCTTTAGTTGTTTCTTGCTCGCTAAAACGGTAACCATCATAATCAAAACCCTTTATATCTTCAAGGCTTTGGGCGTTAGTGTTAACAACATAACGGGTCATACTACCTCTTGCTTTTTTAGCGAAAAAGGAAATAATTTTTAGTTTACCATTTTTAAAGTCTTTGAATACTGGAGATATTACCGTGCTCTTTATATTTTTAGATTGAAGAACTTTAAAATACTCTGCACTTGCAAGATTTAAAAATAATTCTCCTTCTTTTAGTTCTGCATTAATAGCATCGGTCAGAGTAGTTCCCCAAAACTCATATAAATTTTTAGCCTTATTAATACCCAAAGAAGTGCCCATTTCAAGTCTATAGGGTTGTATAAGATCTAAAGGACGTAATACGCCATACATGCCTGATAAAATGCGTAGTGTGTTGTTAAGAACATCTATTTTATCCTCATTAAGACTGTAGGGGTCTAAACCTGTGTATACATCTCCTGCAAATGCAAATACTGCTTGTCTTGCATTTTCAGGTGTAAAAGGGATACTAAAATCTTTATAACGCAAGTAGTTTAAATCAGCAAGTTTGTCACTAATATGCATTAAATCACCAATAGCCTTTTTAGATTTACTTTCTAGTTTTTTATTTAACTGTGCTGCTTGTTCCAAAAATAGTGGCTGAGTTGCTATTTTAGTTGGAAGCTTAGATTCAAAATCTAGGGATTTGGCTGGAGATACAACAATTTTCATGTAACAGGTGTTTTTATAAAAATAATAAGAAAAAAAGAAATTGCACTGCTTTGCTTTATAGAATTAGGAGATGCTATTTTTAGAATAGTTACGCCATTTATCTAAACAAGCTTCCATGTCTTGTGGGATTGGTGCTTCAAAACGCATAAACTCATTGGTTGTTGGATGCATAAAACCAAGTGTTTTGGCATGGAGTGCTTGGCGAGGTAATACCTTAAAACAATTATCTACAAATTGTTTATACTTACTAAAGGTGGTCCCTTTCAAAATTGCGTTTCCGCCATACCGCTGGTCGTTAAATAAAGTATGACCTATGTGCTTCATATGAACACGTATTTGATGGGTACGTCCGGTTTCTAGTTTACAAGAAACTAAGGTTACATACCCTAGGTGTTCTAAAACTTTGTAATGAGTTACAGCTGGTTTTCCTTTATCTAAATCATCTTGGTCAAGATATACAGTGTTCTGTAATCTATTTTTTGGATGACGTCCTATATGCCCCTCTATGGTGCCATGCTCTTCTTGCATTGCACCCCAAGCAATAGCAACGTATTCTCGCTCTGTGGTTTTATTGAAAAACTGCTTTGATAGGTGAGCCATTGCCTCTTCTGTTTTTGCAACTACAAGTAAACCCGTGGTATCTTTATCTATCCTGTGAACAAGCCCTGGTCTATCACTGCTATTATTTGGCAAGTTATCAAAATGAAAAGCGAGTGCGTTAATTAAAGTGCCACTATAATTTCCATGACCTGGGTGGACCACCATTCCTGCTGCTTTATTTACAACCAGTAGCGCGTCATCTTCATATACAATATCAATGGGTAAATCTTCAGGGGTAAGAAGCATCTCATAAGGTGGATGTTCAAAACGAACGGTTATAACATCGTGGGCCTTGACCTTATAGTTAGATTTAACGACACTATCATTTACAAATATATTTCCCTCTTTTGCAGATTTTTGAATTCTATTTCTAGTGGCATTCTCTACCTTATTCATCAGGTACTTATCAACCCTTAGTGGTGATTGACCTTTATCTGCTACAAACCTAAAATGCTCGTATAAGTCATCCCCCTCAGAGCCAATATTTTGCGGACCACTAATTTTCTCCATCTGCATTTTCTTTTGTGTCATCCTTTTTTTGCGTTTTAAATCTATTTAAAGAACCATCTCCAACAACAATATCTATCAGTGAGGTCTTTTGCAATTTATCTCCAGTAGCCAATTTAATCCCTTTATGACGTAGCTCCAGTACTTGATCGCTTATGTGGGCCTTGGTGGTTACAGCACCAATTTTAAAACCAACAGCCAATAGTGTAGGTCGTCCCTGTCGCAAGGTACGCCCTATAACCTTAGGAATACTAATTTTTACATATCCAGATGGATTTAAAGCCAAATAAATTTTACGATCTTGCTTCACCATGTGTCCTGGCTTTGGCACTTGTTCAATGACAGAGTATGTTGGGTACTGTGGGTTGTAGTTTGCAGAATCCATTATTTCTGATCGTAACCCCAGCTCTTGAAGTGTGTCATTTACCTGGAGCACAGACATTTTTGAAAGGTCTGGAACCGCTATTTGCTGGCCATGATTAGTCGTTGTTTTAAGCCACCAAAACAACAAAAAGGTAAGCGTAATAAGCACTAAAAAAGCATATAACAGTTGCTTAACTAACTTGGCTGTAAAGGAAGACTTCATAAATTTGACACATTGATTGTTGTTCTACAAAAATATAAAACCTAAAGTTAGTATCTTTCTACCTTTAAACAATATTTTCGCAAAAGCTTTATATTGCAAACCATAGCAAACATCTATATATGATATGCTAAGCAATTTATATTTGATATGTCTAAAAAAATAGTAGCTATCGCCATGGGCGGTTATTCCAGTGAATTTGAAATATCTTTAAAAAGTGGAGAGGTAGTCTATCAGGCTATAGACAAAACCAAATATGAGGTTTACAGAGTCCATATACTAGAGAACAATTGGTACTATATATTGCCTGATGGCAGAAAGGCAGCCGTTGATAAAAAAAGTTTTGGATGCTCTTACAAGGGTAATACCATAACACCAGATGTGGTTTTTAACACCATACACGGTACTCCCGGAGAAGATGGAATGCTAGCCTGTTATTTAGATCTTATTGGAATACCTCAAACAAGCGCGGGTTTTTACCAAGCTGCTCTAAGTTTTAACAAGCGTGATTGCTTGAGTGTCCTAAAAAAAATGGGCGTTAAGTGCGCAAACTCTATTTATATTAATAAGGGAGATGTCATAGACACTAAAGAAATTATAAAAACAGTTGGCCTACCTTTTTTTGTGAAACCCAATAGAGCTGGTTCTAGTTTTGGTATTAGCCGTGTACAAACTGCTGAAATGTTACCAGAGGCATTACTAGAGGCCTACAAAGAAGATACAGAGGTACTCATTGAAAGTGAACTTGTGGGTATAGAAGTATCTGTTGGAGCCTTCACCAATAAGGGGCAAATACAGGTTTTAAATCCTACTGAAATTGTTTCAGAAAATGACTTTTTTGATTATGAGGCTAAGTACCAAGGAAAATCACAAGAAATAACACCCGCTAGAATTTCAGATAAAGATAAAAAAGCGGTTCAGCAAGTAACAAAACAAATTTACAAACTACTTAAAATGAATGGGGTTACTCGTAGTGATTTTATTATTCAAGATGGGATTCCATATTTCATTGAAATTAATACAACACCCGGCCTTTCTAAAGAAAGTATTATCCCAAAACAGCTTGAGGATGCGCAGATAACCCTAACAGCCTTTTTCACAATGCTGATCAATGATGCCATAGTAAGGGCTTAGTTGTATGAGTCCTACAACTTTCAAAAGGTAACTCCCCTGATAAGAAAAGGTATAAAATCTGTATCTTTACCCTTTAAAACAAATATTGTGTCAAACACTTCAAAAAAAATAGCTGTATTTCCAGGATCTTTTGATCCCATAACTTTAGGTCATGTAGATATTATAAATAGAGCACTCCCTCTTTTTGATACAATTATTATTGCCATTGGCAGCAATGCAGCAAAAAACCATATGTGGTCTTTACAGCAAAGAAAAGCTGCTATTGAGACCTTTTTTAAAAATAATGATGCTATAAAAGTGGCTACCTACCACGGGTTAACTGCAACCTTTTGTAAAGAACAAGGGGCTGGATTTATTATAAGAGGACTGCGCAACTCCGCAGATTTTGAGTATGAGCAAAGTATTGCACAGGCCAATGATAAAGTAAATGGGATAGACAGTGTTTTTATAATCTCAAGGCCAGAGTATGGTTTTATATCTTCTTCTATTGTTAGAGATATAGCCAGAAACGGCGGTGACTACAGCAAGCTCATACCTTAGTGTATGGTAGTTTGTAGTAAGCAAACAAACTCTAAAGTTTATCTTACCTTGGTTTTTTAATTCTTTTTACTATTGTTAATACAATCCCCACCACTATCAAAACTAAAGAAGGATAAAAAGTAAGTAGCGTTAAAAGACCTAAACCTAAGGCATTCCCTGCATCTATAATAGACAAGGCATCTAAAGCTATTGCTATTAGTAATGGGGCAGATCCAAAAAACAAAAGGCAAAGGCCCACTTGCAATACTTTATGTAGTTTATTCCAGAAAAGTTTGAAACCCACATCTTGTTTTTTTATGTTCAACATTACAGTGAAGATACTCCTAATTTCCTTATAAAGGGCGGTAAGAAAATAGGGCACAAAAAAACTCCGCTAGTTTCCTAGTGGAGTTTTTTTTATGGGTTAGAATCAATCTATAAGGAAGCTACGTGCTTTGCCATGTTAGATTTTAAGTTAGAAGCTTTATTATTATGAATAATATTTTTCTTAGCTAACTTATCAATCATACCATTGATTGAAGGCAATGTCTTCTCTGCTTCTTTTTTATCTTCAAGTTCTTGAAAACGCTTCATCGCATTACGAGCTGTTTTGTGCTGGTAACGGTTAAGTAAACGTTTTGTTTCGCTACTTCTAATTCTCTTTAATGCTGACTTATGATTTGCCATAATATTTTTTATTTACTTTTTGTAGTCCGTAGGGGAATCGAACCCCTGTTACCAGGATGAAAACCTGGCGTCCTAACCCCTAGACGAACGGACCATTTGTTTTTAATTCGGGTGCAAAAATACGAACATTTTTACATGCTACAAACCCTTTATAGATTTTTTTTGAAAAATTTTAATACGCTTTTGCAAACAAAACTTTTCTAGCAGAAACCTTTCCTGTAACAATACACGTGCCTGGTTCATTATCAGTGTCTAAGGGTATACAACGAATGGTTGCCTTGGTTTCTTTTTTTATTTGCTCTTCTGTTGCAGAACTACCGTCCCAATGAGCAGAAATAAATCCGCCCTTTTCATTCAAGACCTTTTTAAACTCATCATAGCTAGAAACTTGTGTTGTATGTGCAGTTCTGTAGTTTACAGCCTTTGTAAATAAGTTGTCTTGTATTTCTTCTAGAAGGGCTTCTACTCTAGCCACTACAGAGCTAGTTTCTACGATCTCTTTGGTTAGGGTATCTCTTCTGGCCATCTCTACTGTTCCCTTTTCTAAATCTTTAGGACCAATAGCAATTCGCAGAGGCACTCCCTTAAGTTCATATTCATTAAATTTCCAACCTGGCTTGTGGGTATCTCTTTTATCAAATTTTACACGCACTCCATTGGCTCGTAATTCACTCATCAGGCTGTTGGCAAGGTCACTTACCGCATCAAACTGCTGGTCATTTCTATAAATAGGAACAATAACAACTTGATCTGGCGCTAATTTTGGCGGTAATACTAGACCGTTATCGTCACTGTGGGTCATAATTAAGGCGCCCATTAAACGAGTAGAAACTCCCCAAGAGGTAGCCCAAACATACTCTTGTTTTCCTTCTTTATTTGCAAATTTTACATCAAATGCCTTGGCAAAGTTTTGACCTAGAAAATGAGATGTCCCTGCCTGCAAGGCCTTTCCATCTTGCATCAATGCCTCTATACAGTAGGTTTCTAAAGCACCAGCAAAACGTTCACTTTCTGTCTTTAATCCCTTTACAACTGGAACCGCCATATGGTTTTCAACAAAATCTGCATATACATTCATCATTTGTTCAGACTCTGCAATGGCCTCCTCTTTGGTAGCATGCGCTGTGTGTCCTTCTTGCCATAGAAACTCTGCGGTACGTAAAAACAAACGTGTACGCATCTCCCACCTCACTACATTGGCCCACTGATTTATTAAAAGAGGTAAATCTCTGTAAGACTGTATCCACTTTCTGTAGGTGTCCCAGATAATTGTTTCTGAGGTTGGACGCACAATAAGTTCCTCCTCTAGCTTGGCAGACTCATCCACAACTATACTACCGTTTTCTGCTGTTTTGAGTCTGTAATGAGTAACAACTGCACACTCTTTAGCAAAGCCATCTACATGACTTGCTTCTTTACTGAAATATGACTTAGGAATAAACAAAGGAAAGTATGCATTTTGATGTCCCGTTTCTTTAAACATTCTATCCAATTCTGCTTGCATCATTTCCCAAATAGCAAAACCATAGGGTTTAATTACCATACAACCACGAACACCGCTATTTTCGGCAAGATCTGCCTTTATAACAAGTTCGTTATACCATTTTGAATAATCCTCTTCACGAGTTGTTAAGTTCTTAGCCATAGATTTAAGTTTGGCACAAATGTTGTGAATATTATATTGATTAGTTTACCTCGACAAAACTAACTAAATTTACCATGTTCAACAATTAAAACATTACTGTTATGCAAGCATCTTTTATTACATTAAAAAAAATAGTTCACTTAAGTGCTTTTAGTGTTATTGCATTACTTTTAAGTGCTTGCGGAAGTTACCCTTCAACTACTTTTGAGGATAGCAAAGCAAACTACAATACTCAAAACTCAACTCAGAGCCAAGAGGTGGCAGACCAACAGCCGCCTAGTGATAGCTATTACAAACAATATTTCAACTCAAAAACATCCGCCTACGATGCTCTTGAACAAGGCAACGTATTTACAGATATTGATGCCTATAGTACTACAGGAAGCATAAATAAAGACGGTTACATTGTTGAACAACAAACCAAACAAGAGGATGAATATGGCCCTTGGGGAGAAAACAGCAAAGACATTACAATAAATATTTATGACCATTCACCAATAGTGAGATGGAACCGCCCTTACTGGTGGTACGGCTCAGGTTGGGGATATTCCTACAACTGGTGTAGCCCTTTTTGGGGTATCGGTTATGGTTGGGGATACCCATATTATGGATATTATGGATGGGGATATCCTTTCTATTATGGAGGGTACTACAACAATTTTTACAACCCATACTACGGAAATCCATACAACGGATACGCATATAGTAGAGGAAGAAGAAGTTCAGATTACTACAATGGCACATCGTTTTTAAGAACGACGCGATATTCTATGAGAGATGCCTCGAGAGGGGTTTCTATTGCCAGGACTAAAAACATAAGAAGGACTACAAATGACATAACTGCTTCATCTAATACTAGGGTTGCAAGAAGAGCCAGAACCGCAAGAAACACACCTAGTAAACGATATTCTAGAAACCAAACAAACTACTCAAGTAGATCCACCAGAAATACTAGAACTAATAGTCAAAACACAAGACAAAGAAACACCCGTAATTACAACTCTAGAAGTAACAATCAAAATAATTCTAGAAGAAACACAAACACTGCTCCTACTAGAAGAAGCTCTACTATAAGCAGACCAAGAACAACTACAAGAAGTGCAAGATCACCTCGTATAAAAGGGTAAGATACAATTCTAGTTGTTATCGTTACTGTATACGGCAACTATTAAAAATCCGCTCCATAATTCATGGAGCGGCTTTTTTTGTTTTAAATACAAGAGTAGTTACTATCTCTTTAGGGTAAAATGCCCTTTGATTTCTTTTTGTATTCCTTGTTCTTTGTACTCTACTCTAAACCAGTAATCACTCG
>CAJWXC010000027.1 GCA_913048215.1 uncultured Flavobacteriaceae bacterium
TAAGATAATGCAGCTACATTAGCAACTAATCCCCATGAATCAGCAATCCAGTAGTTAAATCCTGGAGATACTGCAAATGTTAATGTGTTTACATCAAGATCACCTACAGAATCAGTTCTGTAACCTAATCCAGCACTAACATTCATAGAAAATTTGCTAGTTGGAGCCATAAAATATGTTACACCAACACCAAATCCAGTTGAAGACATATCAACATCAGAACCATCATCCATGCTTCCAAAAGATAAAGATGCATTAATAGCTAAGTTGTCAGTCATCATGTATCCAATAGTTGGAGATACATCAAAAGAACTTGTGTCAACATCTCCAGCAGAAGCACTGTTAAAACCAACAGTACCTGTCATGTAAATGTCAGATTTTGCAAATCCACTAGAATCCTCATCTTGTGCATTTACACTTGTCATTGCGAACGCTGCAAATGCAGCAAATAGTAATACTTTTTTCATAATATTAAAGTTTGGTTAATTAATATGGGTCAAATCTAACAACTTTATTCTTAAAAACAAGCTTTTAATCGATGTTTTTAAGCATTTTGCCGTATAACGGGGCCTCACACGGCTATATTTTTTAAAAATAAGAGCTTTTTGTTATGCTTTTCAACCCATTTTATTGCTTTTTATATGATAAATCAACAAAAAACCCCATGTATTTTTGATACATGGGGTTTAAAATTGACTAAAAAATGAGATTTATTTAATCATTTCATAGCTTCTATTTATAAAAGCAGTCATGTCTTCACCTTTTAATAGCCCTTTACTTAGTTTGGCCAAATCTAATGCTTGACTTACCAGACGCTGTTTCTTTTTAGCGGTCTTGGTATTTAAAATTTCTGTTACCAATTCATGATTAGTGTTTACAATTAGATTATACATATCTGGCATATTACCCATGCCAAACATGCCGCCACCGCCACCATTTTGTTGCATCTCCTTCATACGGCGCATAAATTCTGGTTCTGTGATAATAAATGGATTAGACGTACTATCCATAGCTTCAAGCTGTACAGAGAATTTATCTGCAGGTATCGTCTCTGTTAAAAAAGTTTTTAGGGTTTCCTTTTCCTGGTCAGAAAGTTTAGATATTGCCTGGTCATCCTTTTTGATAAGATTATCGATATGATCACCATCTACTCTAGCAAAAGAAATTTTCTCTTGAGAAGTTTCCATTTTCTGGATTAGATGAGATATAATAGGAGAGTCTAAAAGTAGCACCTCGTAGCCCTTATTTTTTGCAGCGGCAATGTAAGAGTGTTGTTCTTCTTTGTTACTTGCGTATAAGAGCACTAGCTTGTCATCTTTGTCTGTTTGTGCTGCAGCAAGTTTCTCTTTAAGTTCTGCAAAAGTATAATAGTTTCCATCCACCGTTGGGTATAGCATAAATTCTTGCGCTTTGTCAAAGAATTTTTCCTCGGTAAGCATACCGTATTCAATCACTATTTTAATATCATCCCACTTTGCATTAAATTCTTCTCTATTTTCTTTGAAAAGACTTTTTAGCTTATCTCCAACCTTACGTGTGATGTAACTTGAAATTTTCTTTACGGCACCATCTGCTTGCAAATAACTACGCGATACATTTAAAGGAATATCTGGTGAGTCTATCACCCCACGTAGCATTGTTAAAAATTCTGGCACAATACCCTCTACATTGTCTGTAACAAAAACTTGGTTTTGATATAACTGTATTTTATCTTTTTGGATTTGCATGTCCTTATTCATCTTAGGGAAATATAAAATTCCAGTAAGGTTGAAAGGGTAATCTACATTTAAGTGTATATGAAATAGCGGCTCCTCAAATTGCATCGGGTACAATTCTCTGTAAAAACCAGCATAGTCCTCATCTTTAAGTTCGCTAGGTTGCTTGGTCCAAGCCGGACTTGGGTTGTTAATAATGTTATCCACCTCTTTGGTTGGAGCTGGATCTTCTTCTTTAGCTCCTTCTGGCTTTGGAAGTGTTTCTGTCTTCATTCCAAACTTAATTGGAATAGGCATAAACTTATTATACTTGGTTAAAAGCTCAGTTATTTTACTCTCCTCTAAAAAAGCCACCTCTTCATCACTGATGTGAAGAATAATCTCAGTACCTCTGTCTGTTTTTGTTCCTTCAACAAGCGTATAATTAGGAGATCCATCACAACTCCAATGGGCTGCTGGCTCATCTTTGTAACTCTTAGTGATAATCTCTACATTATCTGCTACCATAAAGGCAGAATAGAAACCAAGACCAAAATGGCCAATGATGCCTGCATCTTCACCTTTTTTGTCTTTGTACTTTTCTATAAACTCTTCTGCACCAGAAAAAGCGATTTGGTTGATATATTTTTCAACTTCCTCTTTTGTCATTCCTACACCTTGATCGATGATGTGCAATTTTTTTCCATCCTTATCTACTTTAATTTCAATAAAAGGATTGCCGTATTCTATTTTAGCTTCTCCAATATTGGTAAGGTGTTTTAATTTTAATGTAGCATCTGTAGCATTACTTACCAGTTCACGCAAGAATATCTCGTGATCGCTGTATAAAAACTTTTTGATAAGCGGAAAAATATTTTCTACCGATACATTGATAGTTCCTTTACTCATTTTTGTATAATTTATTGAATTATGATTTAATTTTACGGAAATATTACATTCCAAACCTTATTAGTCAAAGAAAATACCACGTTTGATTTTGTGACAGGTTGTCATTTATTTAGTTTTTTAACACAACATTGTGTTTCACAAATATTTAAATTAATAGAGCGTTTTGTATTTTTACCACTTAAAATAAAACTTATCATGGCTACAAAAAAATCATCTACAACCTCAACAAAAAAGAAGGCTAGCAAAACCAAAGCAATTACTAAAGAGGTAATTATATCTGCTTATATGGAGTATGTGCTGATGAATGAAAAAACACCAAAAAGTGTATATAAGTTTACCAAAGAGCACGCCATGACAGAGGCAGCCTTTTATTCTTTTTTTGGGAGTTTTGAAAACTTACAACAAGGTATCTGGACTGCATTTTTTGAAAATGCCATGAAACTTGGGCAAAAAAATCCTGAGTATGCAACTTTCAGTAATCAAGAAAAAATGCTCACTTTTTTCTTTGTCTTTTTTGAACTCTTAACCGCCAATAGAAGTTATGTCATGTATGCCCTAAAAGAGCAGGGAGATATGATGAAGAATTTATCTCAGTTAAAATCTTTGAGATCTCACATTAAAAAGTTTACAGGTACGCTGATTGATCAAAAAAACGATGAGAAATCTTTTAAAATATTAAAGCAACCAGTTTCCGTATTTAGTGAAGGTGCTTGGTTACAAACACTCTTTATCATGAAGTACTGGATGGAGGACACCTCTGCTTCATTTGAGAAAACAGATGTTGTGATAGAAAAATCTGTACGTGCCATATTTGATGTTTTTGAAACAACTCCTTTAGAGAGTATCCTTGATTTTGGAAAGTTTTTATGGAAAGAAAAAATGAACTAGTGTTTTTTAGTGACCAATAACAATATAGCCTATCACATCAAAGATACGTTTTGCACATACCCCCAATAAAAACCTAGCCCCCATGAAAACAATAGATAGTATCCCTACAGGTAAAATATCACGAGCAACAAGACTAGTAAAAACAGGTGTTAAAGTAGGAATAAACCAGCTCAAATATTATGGAGACACTCTAGTTGATCCACAAAATGCCAAAGAAAAACTCAATCAAAATAATGCCACTGATATCTATGATGGGCTAAAAAGTTTAAAAGGTTCTGCCCTTAAAGTTGCTCAGATGTTAAGCATGGAAAAAAATATTTTGCCAAAGGCGTATGTAGAGCAGTTTTCTCTAGCTCAATTTTCTGTCCCGCCTTTATCTGCACCTTTGGTGCGAAAAACGTTTTTCAAATATTTTGGCAAATATCCTGAAGATTTGTACGATAGTTTTAACTCAAAATCTATTGCTGCTGCAAGCATTGGCCAAGTTCATCAAGCTACAAAAGATGGTAAAAAATTAGCAATAAAAATCCAGTATCCAGGAGTTGCAGATAGTATCAGCAGTGATTTGGCCATGGTAAAGCCTGTTGCTATAAAAATGTTTAACATTAAAGGTAAAGACAGTGATAAATATTTTCAAGAGGTAGAACAAAAGCTTCTTGAAGAAACTAACTATGTCTTAGAGGTCGAGCAAAGCAAGCAAATGGTTGCAGATTGCATGCACATATCCCATTTAATTTTTCCTAACTATTACCCAAAGCTATCCAATGACCGCATCATTACCATGGATTGGATGGATGGCGAACATCTAAGTGTTTTTACTAAAAAAAATACAAATAAAAAACTAGCAGACCAATTAGGGCAAGCCTTGTGGGATTTTTATATGTTCCAGATGCATGAATTGAAAAGAGTGCATGCAGACCCTCACCCAGGAAACTTTTTGGTGACTAAAAAAGGAGAGCTTGTGGCCATAGATTTTGGTTGTATAAAGGCGGTGCCAGATGCTTTTTACATTCCATATTTTGAGTTAGCAATCCCAGAAAACATTAATAACCCAGAGATATTTAACCAAAAACTGTACGAGTTAGAAATTTTAACTCCCACAGATACCCCAGAAGAAATTGCTTTTTTCTCCACTCTTTTTCATGAAATGCTAAGCCTATTTACCCAGCCAATGCATAAAAAAACTTTTGATTTTAGTGATGAAACCTTTTTTAGTAAAGTTGCAGAACTCAGTGAGAAATATTCAAAAGACACTCAGCTAAGAAAAATGAACGGTAATAGGGGATCTAAACATTTTTTGTACATTAACAGAACCTTTTTTGGCTTGTATAATTTAATGAATGATCTGGGGGCCAATGTGCGGGTAGATAATTACAAAACTTTGAAAAAGTAACCATAAAATACTTTTGTAACTATTGCAGTAAATCTGGCCTTCTTTTTTGGGTGTTTTTATATGCCTGGTCTTCTCTCCATTTTTCAATATTAGCACTGTGTCCACTTAAAAGTACCTCAGGAACCTTCCATCCCTTATACTCTGCAGGTCTTGTGTAGGTTGGAGGCGCTAATAGACCATCTTGAAAACTATCCGTAAGTGCACTGGTTTCATTGCCTAAAACTCCAGGTATTAATCTAATGACAGAATCACAAACAATTGCTGCTGCCAATTCACCACCACTAAGCACATAGTCACCCACAGAGATTTCTTTTGTAATAAACTGGTCACGCACACGTTGGTCCACACCCTTATAGTGCCCGCATAAAATGATAATGTTACCTTTAAGTGACAATTGGTTGGAAATCCCTTGATCAAGTGTCTGGCCCTCTGGGGTCATGTAGATAACCTCATCATAAGCTCTCTCAGCTTTTAAACCACTAATGCATTTATCGATGGGTTCAATCATCATTACCATACCAGCGCCTCCTCCAAATTGATAGTCATCAATTTGGTTATAGCTATTGGTGGCAAAGTCTCTTAGGTTGTGTAAATGCACCTCTACTAGTCCTTTTTCTATGGCACGCTTTAAAATAGAGGCCTGAAAAGGACTTTTTAATAGTTCTGGTAATACGGTAATAATATCGATGCGCATAGCCATGGTGTTTTAACTTATTTATTAATCAATACTTGTCACTCTAAGAAAATTTAAAAAGGTTTTTTCCCCTTTTGTTTATTTCTTTGATTAAAATTTTTATCTCCCTTTGTTCTTGCTTTTTTGTACTTTAATTTTATGGTCCTTTTGTAAGATCCACCTTGATTGGTTTGACTGTTTTTTTGACTTTTTTCATGAAAACTTGCCCCGCCCTGGTCAAATTGTTGCTTGTGAGGATTTTCTCTCTCCTGAGATACAGGTTGTTCCTCCAGCGTTAATTTTGTAGAAATTTCAATTTCTTCTGCAATAGCTTTCTTTTCTATAGCCATGCCCATGAGCGTTTCTATAGCTTCTCTAAAGGGTAGTTCTTTTTCAGTAGTAAGCAGTATTGACCTGCCTTGCGCCTGAGCACGTCCAGTTCTTCCAATACGGTGCATGTAGTTTTCGGCAAACCTTGGGGTGTCTACATTTATAACATGACTAACAAGATCCAAATCCAACCCACGTGCCATAATATCTGTAGTAACTAAAATACGGGTTGTATTGGCATTAAAATTATCGATGGACCGAATACGATAGTTTTGAGTTTTGTTGGAATGTATAACCGCTACCTCATCTTTAAAGGTTTCTTGCAGAAGCTCATAGAGTAGATCTGCCCTTTTTTTGTTAGCAACAAATACCAGTGTTTTTGTGAACTCTTCTTTGTTTTTTAGTAAATGACAAACAACATTTGCCTTAGTATAAAAGTTCGGAACATCATAGGTGGTCTGTTTGATATTATCAAGGGGTGTTCCACTAACGGCGACAGATATTGTGGTTGGAGTTTTAAAAAAATCATTTATAAACACTGCAACATCATCTGTCATGGTGGCCGAGTACATGATGTTTTGACGTTGCTCTTGAAGTAGTTCAAAAATGTTGGTGAGTTGAAACCTAAAGCCCAAATCTAGCATCACATCTACCTCATCAATTACTAATTTTTTTATGTGTTTTGTTTTCAAAGCACGGCTTAAAATTAGATCATAGAGTCTTCCTGGAGTTGCAACAATAATATCTGCACCCTCCCAAACGGCCTGCTTGTGAGTATTTATATTTACACCCCCATAGACACCAACAACTCTTATGGATGAATACTTTCCAAACTTTGTAATTTGATCAACTACTTGCAGTACAAGCTCTCTTGTGGGAACCAAAACCAAAATACGTGGATCTATTTGTTTTGAGAACTTTAATCCACTTATAAGAGGGAGCATGTAGGCAAAAGTTTTTCCTGTACCGGTTTGAGCAATTCCTACCACATCTTTACCAGAACCTATTGGAGCAAAAGATTTGGTCTGAATTTCTGTAGGTGTTTCATACCCCAAATCTTCAATGGCGAAATGTAATTGCTTGTTAATTTTAAAGTCGTGAAAAGAATTCATGATGGGTATTTTGAGCAAAGCTACAATTTATATTTAGGTGTTTCCAAAGTATCCTATAATTCTTGATAGTTTTACACCAAAGTAAAGCCAATTAAAAAAGCCACCAACATTGAGTTAATGGCTTTGTTTATTAATGTATACGTTGTTTAGTAATAGGTATATCTTCTTACCTTAGCGATATGTTTTGCTAGTCTAATTACTTGATGGCTGTAACCATACTCGTTATCATACCACACATAAATCACTATGTTTTTACCATCCTTGGCAACAATGGTAGCATTGCTGTCAAATATTGATGGTGCTGATGATCCTACAATATCACTAGAAACTAACTCATTATTTAAAGAGTATTTAATTTGCTCCACAAGATCTCCCTCAAGTGCGTATTTTTTTAAAGTTGCATTTAATTTTTCTACAGTGGTCTGCTGCTGTAATTCTAATTTTAAAATAGCTAAAGATCCGTTTGGAACAGGAACTCTAATGGCATTAGAAGTTAATTTTCCTTCAAAAGAGGGAAGTGCTTTTGTTACAGCTTTACCGGCACCTGTTTCTGTGATAACCATATTTAATGCTGCTGCACGACCACGACGATGTTTTTTGTGCATATTATCAACCAGGTTTTGATCATTGGTGTATGCATGGATGGTTTCTAGGTGGCCTTGAACTACACCAAAGCTGTCTTCAATAGCTTTTAATACAGGTGTGATCGCATTTGTGGTGCATGAAGCGGCAGAGAAAATATCTGTTGTATCTGGATTATTTTCAAAATGATTGACACCATGAACTATATTTGGTATTCCAGCACCTGGTGCTGTGAGCAGTACTTTGCTGGCTCCCTCTGGAACTAGATGACGGCTTAATTGCTCTTTATCTCTAAAAGCCCCTGTGTTATCAATAACTAGAGCATCTTGGATACCATAAGATGTATAATCTATATCTTCAGGGCCCTTTGCAGAGATCATGTGAACGGTGGTACCATTTATAATTAACGTTTTGTTTTTGGCGTCCACTACCACTGTCCCTGGAAAATCTCCGTGCACAGAATCATATTTTAATAATGAAGCTCTTTTCTCTAGCACGGTTTGGTCTATAGCACCACGGGTTACAATAGCCCTAAGACGCATTTGACTTCCCTGTCCTGTGCGGGTCATTAGCTCGCGAGCCAACAAACGACCAATTCTACCAAAACCATATAGTACAACATCTTTGGGTGTAATATTTTGTTGGTCTTTTGCAGATTTTAATTTCTCTGACACAAAAGCAAGGGCATTAGTTTGTTTTTTCTCCAGATGAAATTCATAAGTTAATTTTCCTATATCCAATTTTGCTGGAGGAAGATTAAGTGTTTTGATTGCTTGTGCAATTTCAACAGAGTCGAAAATTGAGATTGGTTTTTTTACAAACTTCCCAGCATATTCATGGAGATTTAAAATCTCACTCGCATTTCTATCAATTAATTGATTCCGAAATATGATCAATTCTATTGATTTGTCATACCATAAATCACTAATAATGTTGATAAAAGTAACGGCTGCCTTTCGGCGATCTGTTTGAAAAGACAGTTCTTTTTCATAAACGTCATCAAAACTCATAGGTGGTTGTTTTAGGTGTTTTTTAAATAAAAACAATTGTTAAAATATTGCGCAAAAGTAGTTATTTTATTGAGTTAAGTACTCAAAACTCTTTAAAAAAAAACTTGTCCCTTATTTCAAGGCTTTACAACAAAAACACAGAGCATTGCAAACTGCTGTTTATCTGAAAATATAATTATATGTTTCTCCTTTTCTACTCACAAAAGTCATCTTTATTGGCTGATTGGCACCACGTGTTTTCATTATTTCTCTTACATCTGCTATGCTACCAACCTCTTTGTCATCAATTTTGGTGATAATGGCACCTTCCAAGGAATATCTAGATAAGTCTGGTCTTAAAATTCTTTTTACAGAAACCCCACCCTCTAGGTCAAATCTTTTTAAAACATCTGGAAGAGTCTGGGCTACCTCAACACCAATATCTTTAATTTCATATACGTCTAGTTTTTTTAAAATCACATCTACACTTTGTTGCTCCCCATCTCTTATAACAGAAATTGCAACTGTATCTTTAGGTCTTCTACTACCAAGATATCCCGTAAGATCTGCAAACTTTTGTATTTCAACACCATCAAGATTAATAATTACATCTCCTTTTTTTAAGCCTCCTTTTTCTGCGGCTCCCCCTTTTTCTAGATCGGCCACATAGACTCCTTGTGTTTGTTTTATATCAAGTTTGTTTGCAATATCACTGTTTAAACTACTTGCAGAAATACCTAAAATGGCTTGTTGTACCTCACCAAATTCCATGATATCTTCAACTACCTTACGAGCAATATTACTAGGTACAGCAAAAGAGTACCCAACGTAGGAGCCTGTCTGGCTTGTAATTGCAGTGTTAATTCCTATGAGCTCTCCTTTTGTATTTACCAGAGCGCCACCACTGTTTCCTTGATTAACAGCTGCATCTGTTTGTATAAAAGATTGTGATTTGCCATTTGTTTGATCTAGGTCTCTAGATTTTGCACTTACTATACCAGCTGTAACTGTGGATGTGAGTCTAAATGGATTACCAACAGCCAAAACCCACTCTCCTAGTTTTACATTATTAGAATCACTAAAGGGTATGTAGGGTAGTGGTGTGTCTGTTTCAATTTTAAGCAGGGCAATATCTGTTTTAGGATCTGTTCCAATAACACTTGCAGTATATTTTGCATTATTATTTAACGTAATTTCTAATTGTGATGCATTGTCAATAACATGATCGTTTGTTATGATATATCCATCTGGACTAATAATTACACCGCTACCACTTCCTTGCTGTAATCTTGGTCTGCCACTCCCCCGAAAGTAATCCATCATATTTGTTGGCACGCTGCTTACCGTTGTGCTTATTACATGTACAACTGCATCTACAGTTTTTTCTGCAGCCAAGCTAAAGTCTACCGTTTTATAAGAACTATTTGATGTGTAGTTAGTGGGCGTAAGGTTTATAGGCTTTACAGTTGTGGTTACCTTTTTGGGAGAGGTATTTGTTTCTGTCTCAAGTGCTTTGTATCCTGCAATAGATACCACTGCTGCAATAACAGCCACCGAAAATAATTTTATAGTCTGTTTCATAGATTTATTATGAGTTTAAAGAGTAATAACAATTAAAAGACGCAATTTATTTTAAGGTATTTCAAAAATTAACAATCCTTAACATATCAGTATTTCATACCTTTGTATTCATGCAGATTTCATTTTACAAATATCAAGGGACAGGAAACGATTTTGTGTTGATTGACAACAGGCAACAAAGGTTTCCTAAAAACAACACTACTTTGGTAGCCCAAATTTGTGATAGAAAGTTTGGAGTAGGAGCAGATGGGCTCATTCTTTTAGAGCAGCATCCCTCTAAAGATTTTTCTATGATTTACTTTAATGCAGATGGAAATCAAAGCACCATGTGTGGTAATGGTGGTAGATGCATAGTTCATTTTGCTGCTTTTTTAGGAATAATAGAAACCAAAACAGATTTTATGGCCATTGACGGGGCGCATCATGCCACTTTACAAGGGGATACTGTAGCTCTAATAATGAAAGATGTAACTCATATTGAAAACCACAGACAGCATAGCTTTTTAAATACAGGTTCTCCTCATCATGTTGAATTAGTTACAAACCTAGAGGATTTTAATGTTGTTGAAAAAGGGCGTGCACTAAGATACAACCACTATGGACCCCTTGGAGCAAATATTAATTTTGTCTCTAAAATAGCTGAAGATACCTTTGGTGTAAGAACTTATGAGCGGGGTGTAGAAGATGAAACGCTTTCTTGTGGCACTGGCGTAACCGCTGTTGCTTTAGCGATGTATGACATTAAACAAACCACCCTAACAAAACTACATTTAAAAACAATGGGAGGTGATTTGAGTGTTTGTTTTGATAAAAAAGATCAGACCTTTACTAATATTGCACTAAGTGGTCCAGCCATACAAGTGTTTAAAGGTGTTTGGGAGGTATGATTTTACAAGGAAAAAACATACACTTGCGCGCCCTAGAGCCTACAGATTTAGATTTTTTGTATGCCCTAGAAAATGATACTAGTCTCTGGCAGGTAAGCGATACGATTACTCCTTTTTCCAAATACGTATTAACCCATTATCTAGAAAACAGCCACCGTGACATCTTTGATGTTAAGCAGGTGCGTTTAATAGTAGAACATATAGATACAAAGCAGCCCCTTGGCTGTATAGATTTATTTGATTTTAACCCTCAACACAACCGTGTAGGAGTAGGACTTGTGATTTTTGATGCTGCCCATCGTGCTAAAGGGTATGCTACTGAGAGTTTGAAATTAATTTGTGCATATGCTCAAGAGCATTTGCAAGTGCATCAAATTTTCGCAAACATATCTGAGCAAAACAAAGACAGTATTTCTTTGTTTGAAAAGACAGGGTTTTTAAAAACAGGTGTTAAAAAAGATTGGAACTATCACAAAGGAATCTATATAGATCAATACTTGTATCAATATATAGTTGCAGACAAATAGATTAAAAATAAGTGAGCCTCATGTATTTTAAGAAGATTTTATTGACAATTGTTTTAGTAGGCCTTGTAGTAATGGCAGGTTTCTCCTACTATGTGTACCAAAACATATTTACTCCCAATACAGGATTTAATAACCCACAGGCGCATGTTTTTATACCCACAGGCGCAACATTTACTATGGTAAAAGAAGAATTGAGCCCACTTTTAAAAGACATGAGTACCTTTGTTACTGTAGCCCAAAGAAAGGGATATGCCTCAAACATAAAAGCTGGGCATTTCATTATTAAAAAAGGGAGTAATAACAATGAAATAATAAATAGTATTAGATCTGGAAACACTCCTATTACCATAAAATTCAACAACCAAGAACGGCTCGAGAATCTTGCAGGTCACCTAGCAAAACAAATAGAGGCAGATAGCCTTTCTTTATTAAATGCTATGTTGGATGTAGATTTTTTAAAGGCATCTGGCTTTACTATAGATACAGCTCTAGGTATGTACTTAGCCAATAGCTATGAGGTGTATTGGAATACAAGCCCCAAGGCATTTTGCCAAAAGATGCTCAAGCAGTACAATGTATTTTGGAATGATTCAAGGGTGGCAAAAGCAAAAGCAATAGCGCTTTCAAAAGATCAAGTAATAGCATTAGCCGCTATTGTACAAAAAGAAACAGCCATGATAGATGAGAGGCCTATGGTGGCAGGATTATATCTTAATCGATTAAAAAAGGGTATGCTGCTGCAGGCAGACCCTACCGTAATTTTTGCCAAAAAGAAGACTGAAAATAATTTCAACCAAGTCATTAAACGTGTCTTGTTTAAAGACCTTAAAATTGCCTCACCCTACAATACATATACAAATCTTGGAGTGCCTCCTGGGCCTATTACTATGCCAGATATTTCTGCCATCGATGGGGTGTTAAACTATCAAAAGCATGGTTTTTATTTTATGGTAGCAGATGTAAAAAAATTTGGATATCACAAATTTGCCAAAACACTCAAAGCTCACAACCGAAATAAAAGACAGTACGTAAACTGGATAAACAAGCAAGGAATCCAGAGATAGTTTTCTACTACACGGTCTTTTGTACAACCTCAAATAGTTGTCCTTGGTCACATTTTAACGTTTTTGAAGGGTATTTTAGCAATAGGGCATAATCGTGTGTAGCCATTAAAATAGTATTGCCATTGCTATTAATTTCCTGCAATACTTCCATGACTTCCACGCTGGTTTGTGGATCTAGATTTCCAGTAGGTTCATCTGCTAGAATGAGTTCTGGGTCATTTAAAAGAGCTCTAGCTATGGCTATGCGCTGCTGCTCTCCTCCAGATAACTCATATGGATATTTTACACTTTTAGATTTCATACCTACTTTATCCAGCACCTGATCAATTTTAAGATTCATTTGTGTTTTGTCTTTCCAACCTGTGGCAGTTAAAACAAAATGTAAATTCTCTTTTACAGTGCGGTCATTGAGTAACTTAAAATCTTGAAATACCACCCCTAGTTTTCTTCTTAAAAAAGGAATGTCTTTTTCTTTTAATGTGGTCAAGTCATGCCCAACAATAGTACCATCTCCTTTACACAATGGTAAATCACCGTAAAGGGTTTTCATAAAACTACTTTTACCGGTTCCAGTTTTACCGATAAGGTATACAAACTCACCTTTTTCTATGCGTATTGAGACGTCCTCAAGAATTAAATTTTCTTTTTGAAAAATGGAGGCATTAGTAAGTTCTAAAACTGCTTGAGACATGTATTGGTATTTTTAACAAATATAAGAGAAAGTGTTAGTTATCTTCTTTATAAGAGGTATACTTTTTAACGGCTGATGGACTGCACTGTTGCGGGCTAATATTTGGATCAATAGCGAGTTTTACAAACCCATTTGTATTGGGTTTTAAGTGAGTACCTGGTTTTAAAACTATTTGATTTTTTGCTTTAAAATCTACCGTAGCGTCTTCTCTAAAGATTTGGTTTTCAATTTCTAGTGTGTTTTGTACATTAGAGAGTGTGAAATCAAATCTGTAAAAATCTCTGTTACTTATAGCTACTGTGGCAAAAGGATCTTTCATCTGTTCAGACATCTTAACAGCACGGTAGGCGTTCACTCTTCCAGCGCCCATTAGACCTTTGTAAGGTTCGTTTCCTGTAAGGTTTTCAACACCTTTTGAAGATAATTTTAAAATGCTTTCTACCTCATAAGAACTCAAGCAATAATTAACAGACCACATTAGTCCAATAATACCTGTTACAATAGGTGCAGCACTAGAGGAAGCGCCTCCATAAAGTGTTTTTTCTCCGCAAATATCATGGCCTAATAAATAACCCTCTCTAGGAGCTACCAAATCTACCGCTTTATTCATTTGTACTCCTTTTTCAATTTCTGTAGGGGTAAGGGTGCCGTTTTCTGCGACATAAAAATAACCAGCCCTTCTGTCTTTTACTTCTTTGGTTAGCTTTCTGCCCTGATGTTCAAATACTAGATCTGTGGTTTCTCTATTTTTAGTATACACTCCAGAAACGGAAAGAACCCTCTCAAAGGAGGCAGGATAAAGTGAATCTCCTAATTTTTTACCATCATTATCACAATCTTTTCCATTTCCTGCTCCAGCCACTATTATAATACCATCATCATACATTTCCTTGATGCGTTCTTGAATATTTTCTTTGTATTTGCCACCCATAGTACATTTTGCCCAGCTGGCATTAATAACTTTAGCACCTGCGGCTACAAGCTGTTCTATGTCGTTGAAATTTCCGTAATCATTAGTGACCACATCACAATTAGCGCAAATACCAGCTCTACCATAGCCATTGTCCATGGTGGCAACGGCAATTGCTGCAACACTTGATCCATGTGCGCATCCAAGACCTTTACTTGCTTTGTAATATTTAATATAGGTGCTAATTCTACCTTTGAAATCTAGATCTAATGAATCTATTTTTGAGTCTGATATTCCTACCACTACCTTTTTGTCACCTTGAGTAATACCCCAAGCCTCTGGGGCCATAATCATGTCAAGATCATAGGCAGGGTAGGGTGCTCCAAGGTTTTCAACTGGGCTTGTTGTGCCGTAATCATTTGGGTAGTAGGCGTTTTCTGTGGTAAAAAATTGACCAATTCTAGTGTATTTATCTGGAAAATTATGTTGAAGTGACCCTAGTAGCTCTGGATTATCTGTACTTATGGTATAAACCGTTTTTAACAAATCTCGCTTGGTGTTTGGGTATGCTTTTTTAAACTTAAATATGCTGTATAGGGCATAAATCTGGGTTTCCTTGTCACTAGCCATACTCAGTACAGCAATGGTGTTGTCTTTTTTCTCAGTGATTTTTAGAGTCTGAGCATTAGAGATATTTACATGAAAATACAGGCGCTCAAAATCTTCTGTAGGTTGTTGAGACCATCCTAGATAAAAACTTATTAGCAATAAAATTGTTGCAATGGGTCTCATTACTGCTGTTTTATTAAAAGTTTAATTTGACGCTGCAACGCATCAAGTTGCTGTTGCTGCTCAAGGGTGTAGAGGGTAAGTTCCTCAATTTTTTGAAGTAGAAGTAAATTCATCTTTTTAAGCTCAAGTCCATCTTCGTTTAATTTTTGAGCGCTAGGTATTTCTGGTAAGTGGTGGTTTTGTTTTAAAAATGTCTCAAGGCTTTTTAAATCAAGCATCTGATAGTCGTTTTTTAGGGTAGAATATCCTTGATAATATCTTTCAAAGACAAAATCCGGTGCAACCGCACCCTTGAGATCTACCAATACTTCTTGGGTGTGTATAATTCCTTTTACCGTTAGTTTTTGATCTGGATCGCTAGTACCTATGCCTATCATTCCATCTTTTTGAGTAATTGAAGAGAGGTTGTTTTGAGCCCCACAATAAAAACTAACTAACAGTGTTAATAAGCAAAGAGTTGATGTTTTCATGATCTTGGTGTTTTAATTTGTTTAAAAGTACAGCATTTTTTCTTTACAGATAAGGTGTTATTTTTAGATGAATATATAATATATTTGATAGCATCGTTTTTAAACAATTGCTGTGCTATTTAATACTGTTGATTTTGCTGTTTTTTTGCCAATAGTATTGCTATTGTATTGGGTGGTTTTTAAAAATTCGCTTAGACTTCAAAATATCTTTATAGTTCTTGTAAGCTATTTTTTTTATGCTTGTTGGGATTGGCGTTTTTTAGGATTAATTTTTTTAAGTTCAATTGTAGACTACACCATAGGACTTCAGTTTGATAGGCAGTTATCACAAAATAGTAAAAAATATTTTTTGGGTTTCTCTCTACTGTTTAACCTAGGTCTTTTATTTACATTTAAGTATTTTAATTTTTTTATAGATACTTTTTCTAATGTGTTTTCATTTTTTGGAACACAGATGCAACCTACTAGTATTTCTATAATACTACCTGTAGGAATTAGTTTTTATACCTTTCAGACCCTTAGTTATACCCTAGATTTGTACAAGCAAAAAATAAAGCCCACCAAAAACATTGTTGTGTTTTTTGCATTTGTATCTTTTTTCCCTCAATTAGTGGCAGGGCCCATAGAGCGTGCCTCTAGATTGTTGCCTCAGTTTTCTAATAGAAGAAAATTTGACTATTCAAAACAAGTAGACGGTTTGAGGCTTATTTTGGGTGGTTTGTTTAAAAAGATGGTCATTGCAGATAATTGTGCCTTATTGGCAAATCAAATATTTGAGTCTTATCCTACCCAATCTGGGAGTACTTTATTTGCTGGGGCCGTGTTTTTTGCTTTTCAAATTTATGGTGATTTTTCTGGTTATAGTGACATAGCAATTGGAAGTTCTCGCTTGCTTGGGTTTGATTTGATAAAAAACTTTAATTTTCCTTATTTATCTCAAAACATGTCTGAGTTTTGGAAGCGTTGGCATATCTCACTCTCTAGTTGGTTTAGAGATTATGTATATATCCCACTTGGCGGAAGTAGGGTATCTAACACAAGACTTATCTTAAACATTGTGATTGTTTTTTTGGTAAGTGGACTCTGGCATGGCGCTAATTTAACCTTTGTGTTTTGGGGTGGTATTCATGCATTTTTTGTGATTCCTGTAATTTTAATGCACAAGAAAAATAAACCCCAAACACCTGTTTTACCTGTTGCTATTTGGCGTCAAATAGTTCATACTGGCGCTACTTTTAGTATGGTTGTTTTAGCATGGGTGTTTTTTAGAGCTCCAACGTTATCAGATGCTTTTGCTTACTTAGACATTATATTTTCATCAAGTCTTTTTACCATGCCAATGGTGTCAAGAAGTGCACTAGTTTTAATTTTCATCTATATGATTTTTGAATGGTTACAGCGCCACAAAGCCCATGTACTTGATGTGTCTCATTTGTCAAGACCCCTAAGGTATTGTTTGTATTATGTAGTTTGCTTTGCTATATTTTACTATGCTGGTGATTTGCAACCTTTTATTTATTTTCAATTTTAATGCGTAGACTATATTTAAAAATAGCGTTGTTTTTACTCCCACTTTTTTTGGTGTGGCTTGCCCTTGAAGTTTTTTACAGGCAGGCACCTAATAATTATAGTTATAAAGACCAACAATTACAAAAAGTAGCCCCTTTCACACAAACGCTTATCATGGGAGATTCTCATGCTTTTTATGGAATAAACCCTGTGTATTTTAATGGCCCTACGTTTAATCTTTCAAACATCAGCCAGTCTTTACTTACCGATGAATTACTTCTTAAAAAACACATTGCCAATTTACCTGAACTTAAAACTGTTTTTATAAACATCAGTTACTTTACCCTTTCTGCCAAAGAGAATGATTTAGAGAGTAATTGGCGTAAGTATTTTTATTATCACAACATGGGAATTACAGCGCCAAGTATCTCTTTTTGGGATCCTCAACGATACAGCATGGCCCTTATACAGCGTTTTGATAAATCAATAAATTTGGTGCAGCAGTATCATAAAAATCATACCATAGTAAGCGCTACACCTCTTGGGTATGGCAAGCAGGATATGTCTAATGTTGTAGAGGATAAAGAGGCAATTTCTGTAGTGATTGCCAACAAGCATGAAGACAATAGTTTAGATTTTAAGCATAATACCGCTAGGTTGCAAAGAATCATTGCCTTGTGTAAAAAGTATGATGTTAGGGTTGTTTTGCTTGAAATGCCAGTGTATCCTACTTATTATAATTTACTTAATAGAGAAAAAAAAGAAAAAATTAAATCTGTCCTCCATGAGTTATCTGGTGTAAATGACAATGTTTTTTATTTGGATTTAAGTACAAATCCTTTGTTTGAAAAACAAGATTTAAGAGATGCAGATCACCTAACTAACCCTGGGGCTAAAAAGTGTAGTTTACTATTAAATAACTATCTCAAAGATATTCCCTTTTAAAATTGTGCGTTATAGATTGTTGTTTATGATATTATTGTGAGGCTAAAACCTAGGTTTACTTTAAAAATAAAGCCATATTGCTAAAAAAAATAATAGAATGAAAAACTTTATACCTTTACTTTTACTTTGTTTTATAACTATCTCCTATGGTCAAACACCCTGCGAGAATGGAATGGCAGGAGTCTACCCATGTAACGGGTATGATCTACTCTCTGAAATGATAGTATCACAATTTGATGCTACCAATGCCAATGATTCATGGGGTTGGACAGATCCAGATACGGGTTCTGAATATGCTTTAATTGGTTTGGATAACGGAACTGCATTTTTAAACATTGACGATCCAGTAAACCCAATCTATCTAGGGAAACTAGACACCCATACAGACTCAAGCCTATGGAGAGATATAAAAACCTATGAAAATTTCGCCTTTATCGTATCTGAGGCTTCTGGTCATGGTATGCAAGTTTTTGATTTAACTAGGTTACGAGATGTCTCAAACCCTCCTATAAGTTTCACAGAAGATGCCCACTACAATGGTTTTGGAAGTGCACACAACGTTGTGATTAATGAGAGCTCTGGATATGCATATGGCGTAGGTACCTCAACCTATAACGGAGGACCTCATTTTGTAGATATTTCAAACCCACTCAATCCAACACCCGCTGGCGGATTTGCTACAGATTCTTACTCTCATGATGGCCAGGTAATAACCTATAACGGGCCAGATTCAGACTATACCTCAAGAGAAATTTACATTGGTAGCAATACCTCATTTGTCTCTATTGTTGATATTACAGATAAATCTAACCCTCAATCTATTGCAAATATTACCTATCCAAACACAGTATATACACACCAAGGCTGGTTTACCCAGGACCATCGTTATTTTATTTTAGGTGATGA
>CAJWXC010000028.1 GCA_913048215.1 uncultured Flavobacteriaceae bacterium
GCCGCCATGTTGCCGCTTTTCTAGCTTTGATACCAGCCACCCAAAAACGGGTGCGAAGAGCACCGAAAACAAAATGGAGTGTGTAAACCCTCTGTGGTATTCTAGGGCAGTAACAGTGTCTACAAAGTACCTAGAAACAACATCTAAATCTGGAATTGTACCTGCAATAGCACCATACAACAAGGCCTTATTACCAACTTTACTTCCTAACACCGCCTGGCCAACGGCAGCACCTAATACAATTTGAGTTACAGAATCCATACTTGTCTATAGCTGTGGGTTGGATCTTGCTGGTGGGTTATTAAAAATAAAAAATGCTAGACGCAGAATACCCAGGTGTGTTAATTGTTTTTGCAAGCTAGAAACTTGCGCAGAAAAAAAAGTGATCTTTTCTGTATAAGAGGTCTTTGAGTCTATCATAAAATCATACTAGTTTATACAACACCGGTCTGCTTGGAGCGGCGTCATTTTCAAAGGGTGCTACTTGCAAATTCAATAGATAAGACCCGTCTTTAATAGTATCTTTTACGTAAATAAACTCTGTTATTGTTGCGGTTGCTCTAGGAGCTTTTGGAATGTTCCAAAACGCTTTATGTGCCAATAGATTACCCCCATCTTTTTCTTTATCTACAGAAGGCAGATCTATAAGTAAGTGCTGCACGCCAAGATCTCTTAAAAATTCAGCAGCCTTGTGATCTAAATAGGGCCAATTGGTATTGGAGTATTTTTTGGTTGTTTTGGAAATCGTATTGGGTAGTGTTCTTATGACAACTGCCTTTGGTGTTTTACCTTCTAATTTTTGTGCAACAGAGGCTACTGTTAGTACATAATCTTGCCCAATCAACTCAGGAGAGATGGTGATTACCTCAGCCATAAAAAAGAAATTCTTTAGGGCATCATTCACTGAGTGAAATGTTTCAGTTATATGTCCTAGACACTCTGTATGAGTACCATGAGCGTGAGGATTAAAAGATATATTATTAAAATTTACAGCAGCACCTTTGCTTACTTTACCTGTCCAGTCTCCTAACTGCACAGGAGATATCACTGGTTTTTCAATATACCAAGCCAGAGGGTTTTGAGCGCTGTCTGACATCACAATAGAGATATCCAAAGGTTTTAAAAAATCTACAGTAACTCTAGAATTATTGATGTTAATAGTTGCCAGCATAACTTGATTTTACAATTTTAAATATACAACACTCCTGGATTAAATCATAAATAAATCTGCGGCAATACCATCTGTTAAAAACTTCCCTTTTTTTGTCGCTTTTACAAAATCTCCCTCACACACTAGTAAATCTGAAGTTAGGTGTTGTTGTATGTTTTGTTTTAAATAACTCTGAAATTTTTGACCAAAAAAAGCACCTATTTCATCTATAGAAACACCGCCAGCGGTTCTAAGGCGAGTCATAACATACTCATTGTATTGATTTTTTGTGGTAAGAACTTCTTTGGTTAATGGCAGTACTCCACTTTCAATACTTTTTATATAACGCGAATTGTTTGATACATTCCAACTTCTAGAAACCACATCATAACTATGGGCAGATGGCCCCACACCCAAATAAGGTTTTCTTTTCCAGTAAGATGAATTGCTTTGAGATTCCCACCCAGGAATACAAAAATTAGAAAACTCATAATTATGATACCCAACGGCAGCTGTTTTTTCAACTAAAACCTCGTGATGCCGAGCAGCAACAGCATCATCAACAGGGCGTATATCTCCATTTTTAATAAAATGCTCCAAGGCTGTTTTAGGCTCTACAGTTAATACATAACAAGAAATATGAGGAACCCCTAAAGACAATGCTAATTCTATATTTTCTTGCCATCTCTGGGGTGACATTTGAGGAATACCATACATTAAATCTATACTAATGTTTTTAAAATACTGCTTGGCTTTCTCAACACATTCAAGCGCTTCTGTTTGGTTATGAGCTCTGTTCATGAGTTTTAAATCCTCTTCAAAAAAAGATTGAATTCCTATAGATAGCCTATTAATTTTAGAACTCGAAAGGCTTAGAATTTTGGCATCTGTTAAATCATCTGGATTGGCCTCTAGGGTTATCTCTGGGCTGTCTATGATAGTAAAATTGTCATACACGGTTTGTAAAACAAAGTCTATTTGCTTTGGGGTCAATAAGCTTGGGGTGCCTCCTCCAAAATAGATGGTTTCTATAGGTGTTGTAAGCTCGTCTTTGCGAAGCTCGAGTTCTTTGCAAATAGCACCAAGCATGGCATCTGATTTGTTTAAAGATGTTGAAAAATGGAAGTCACAATAATGACACGCTTGTTTACAAAAGGGAATATGAATATAAATACCAGCCATTATAAATACGGGATTACTTTTTTATTCTTTTTTCATTTTGCTGAACAAAACTAGCCCATCCTGAGTAGCTTTTGCCCGTTCCAAGGGTTTTACCACTATTGTAAAAATGACACACTGCAGCGGCTAGGCCATCTGTACTGTCTAAATTTTTTGGAAGTTCTTTAAGCCCTAAGATACTTTGAAGCATTTTTGCCACCTGCTCTTTTGAGGCGTTACCATTGCCAGTAATAGCCATTTTTATTTTCTTTGGTGCGTATTCTGTAATGGGTATATCTCTAGATAATCCTGCGGCCATAGCGACCCCTTGAGCCCTTCCTAATTTGAGCATAGACTGCACGTTTTTACCAAAAAATGGAGCTTCAATAGCAATCTGGTCTGGATGATAGGTATCTATAAGCTCAATGGTGCGCTCAAAAATAAGCTTTAGACGTTTGTAATGATTATCATACTTAGAGAGTTGCAATTCGTTGAGCTGTAAAAATTCCATTTTTTTTCCAACCACCTTAATGAGTCCAAAACCCATAATAGTGGTTCCTGGATCAATACCTAATATGATGCTCTCTGATGTGCTCAAGATTATTTTATTGAATTAGTATGGGTAAACTGCTATAGGTTTCAATTCTGGTACATGTGTAATGTGCACTACAAATTTAAACAATATCTAGGCGGCGCCCTAAAGTTTTAGCTTTTGTCAGAAGCTATATAATCTACTTTGTTTGTAAGACAACGGGCAAGCTATAAGCAACTGCAACTGGGACACCTCTTTTATGAGCTGGGGCCAAGGTGGGTATGCTATCAATACTTTGGGTAATCCATAAAGGCAATTCTGGAAAGCTTGCAGCGGTAAGGCTATCCATTGCAATAGTGTCTAAAAAAATAATTCCTTTCTCTGAGATAGTAAGGGAAACCCAAAGAGTGTCTTTGATGCTACGAGTGCTCACAAAATGCCTGGAGGAGAGCCCTGCATATATTTTAGAGACCAATGTGTTTTCAAAACAAGCTTTACTTTCTTTTTTTTCTGAATCTTTTTGACAAGAGACAAAGGTTGGATACTGATCAACCTGATTCCAAGAAATTGTTTTGATCTCCTGGTCATAAAAGGTGTCTGAAGATATTTTATCTGTCTCAAAGTACTGGCAAGAAGCCATAATACATAACACTAAAACATAAAATATATATTTCATGGTTTTAAAATTATAATTTCGATGCTGAAAAATACACATTTTGAAGCGATCCATTTAGGTGTTCTTTGATTTATCTTACCCAAAGTAGAATTGTTAGTACACAAAAGCCGCTGATAGAAAAGCGGCTTTTAATTACAATATAACTTATATGTGTATTAAAGTGTTCCTCGCTTGGCCTGTTGTCTTTCTATAGCTTCAAATAAAGCTTTAAAATTTCCGACACCAAAGGATTGTGCTCCTTTGCGCTGAATAATTTCAATAAACATAGTGGGCCTATCTACAATTGTATTTGTAAAGATTTGTAATAGATATCCTTCCTCATCACGATCTATTAAAATACCATGCTTTTTAAGTACTTCAATGTCTTCATCAATTTCGCCCACGCGCTCTAAAACATCATCATAATAGGTCTCTGGTACATATAAAAACTCAACCCCACGATCACGCATAGCAGAAACCGTTGCAACTATATCATCGGTAGCTAAGGCTAAATGCTGTACTCCTGGCCCATTATAAAAGTCAAGATATTCCTCAATTTGTGATTTCTTTTTCCCTTTGGCGGGTTCGTTTATAGGAAATTTTATGCGGCCATTACCATTACTCATAACCTTGCTCATAAGGGCTGTGTAATCTGTGGCAATATCATCATCTGCAAAAGATATAATTTGAGCAAAACCCATGGTTTTAGCATAAAACTCACACCATTTATTCATTTCTCCCCAACCAACATTTCCAACAATATGATCTATAAACTTTAGCCCAACAGAGGCTGGGTTGTAATGAGATTCCCATGTAACAAAACCTGGTAAAAAGATACCGTTATAATTTTTACGTTCTATAAAAAGGTGAACGGTTTCTCCGTAGGTATACACCCCAGATGTGATCACATGTCCATCTGCATCTTGTTGACGAGTTGGCTTCATAAATGGTTTTGCGCCTCGTTTTGTAGTTTCCTCAAAAGATTTGGTAGCATCATCTACCCATAAAGCAATTACCTTGGCAGCATCACCATGAAGATTGATATGCTCATTAATAGGGCCGTCTTTTGTTAAGGGCGTAGTTAAAACCAATCTAATTTTATCTTGTCTTAAAACATAAGATACGCTGTCTTTTCTTCCTGTTTCCAGACCGGCATAGGCCTCGCTTTGAAAGCCAAAGGCTGTCTTATAAAAATAGGCAGCTTGTTTAGCGTTGCCAACATACAGCTCTACATAATCTGTTCCCAAAAGAGGCAAGAAATCTTCTGCCTCATCAAAGAGTTTACGCAAAGAGTACTCCGTGTTTTGTAAGTCTTTTAAATTTTTAATTTCTGCTGCCATAATGTGTAGTTTTTAGGCCAATAGCTAAAGAAGTAAGCTACTTTCATGATGCAAATATCTATAATAATATTGAGATTTCTGTTGCTGGAAATAAAAGTCGTGGTAATAGTGATTCGTTGAGTGATAAAAGACCACAACAAAGCGTTATTTTACAGTAGAGTAAATAAACTTTAGGGCGCTACTTTTACTAAAAAAAAGATACATTTGTTTTTTAATCTTGTAAGAAGAAACAGTATGTTAAAAGCAGTACTTTTTGATATGGATGGTGTTATTGTAGACACAGAACCATTGCACCGTAAAGCCTATTTTTTAATGTTTAAAGACATGGGTATACACGTCACAGAGCAAATGTACACCAGCTACACAGGGCAGTCTACCATAAATATTTGCAAGCAATTGGTGGGGCATTTTAATCTAGATACAGATCCCAAAACACTGGTAGCAATTAAAAGAAAGCATTTCAAATATTTATTTGAAAATGACACCTCACTCCAACTCTTGGATGGTGTGTTGGATCTTATTAAAAACTATCACAAAAATGGCCTAACTTTAGTCTTGGCATCCTCTGCTTCGATGCCTAATATTAATCGCATCTTTGAACGTTTTGACTTAGATCAGTACTTTGTAGCTAAACTAAGTGGCGCAGATCTAAAAGAAAGTAAACCACATCCAGAAATTTTCATTAAAGCTGCACAAGCAGCAGGACAGCCAAAAGAGCAGTGTATGGTGATAGAAGATTCCAGCAATGGTATTAAAGCGGCCAATGATGCAGGCATTTTTGTTATTGGGTATGACAGCACTCACTCCACAGATCAAGATTATAGCAGGGCCGATAAAGTAGTGAGCTCTTTTTCTCAGATACATTACCATACCGTAGCCGAGCTATTTTAAAATATATGCTTTCCTAGATTGCTAAAAAATTGAAAAGCCATCACGATTGTGATGGCTTTTCGCCCCAAATTTGATTAACACCCTTAGGTATCAACCTACTTATAATTTCAAAATTACATAAAAATGAGAATATATCTCTCTCATTTTACGCAACTTTATGTATGTGAGGTAGATACTAGTTATTTTTGCTTGTGGTATAGATGTCCAAAATATAAAATACAGGCCTACCATACTATTTTAAACAAAAAGAGTGAAGCTATTTTTTATTATAAAAACTTGAATTACTGATTGTGTTTTTTTGATTTTGATAGGTAGTGATTGTAAAACCTTCATGAATAGAATAGGCTCCAGTTTCTCCTTTTTTATTGACTGCTATATACCCTACTTGAAAGTCTTCAAAGTTGGGTGTTTTTTCTATGATTCTCTCAATGGCAAGCTCACAGGCCTCTTGGGGAGATTTTCCTTGTCTCATAAGTTCCACAACCAAATAACTTCCTACTGTTTTTAAAACTTCTTCTCCCAGCCCTGTTGCAGTTGCAGCGCCTATGTCATTGTCTACAAATAAGCCAGAACCAATAATAGCAGAGTCCCCAACACGGCCAGCCATTTTATAAGCCAAGCCACTAGTGGTACAACCTCCAGAAATTGTTCCGTTTTTATCCACGGCTAGCATTCCTATAGTGTCATGGTTTTCTATGTTGATAATAGGTTTGTATCTGGAGGTTTTCTTCCAGATTTCCCAATCTTTTTTTGATTGTTCTGTCAATAAATTTTCTCTTTTAAAACCCTGAGAAACAGCAAATTCTTCTGCACCAACCCCAGCCATAATAACATGAGGAGTATCTTCCATTACCATTTTTGCTACAGCAATAGGATGCATAATATTTTGCATACACAACACCGCGCCATAATCTCCTTTTTCATTCATAACACAAGCATCCAGGGTAACACGGCCGTCTCTATCTGGGAGCCCTCCAATACCCACAGATTGCCCCTTGGCATTTGCCTCCTCCACGCCGCAACCAGCAATTACTGCCTCTAAAGCAGTGGTCCCATCTTGCAAGGATTGCCATGCTTTTTGTGTAGCATCCTCTACACTCCAAGTAGCAATAACAACTGGAAGGGAAGAATTTAAAGGTGGTATCTCTTGTCTGTCTTTGGTTTGGTTTGGGGTGCTCGCTTTTGCTGCTATACTTGAGCCTAAGGCTGTTATTCCAACAGACCCTAGAGCTGCTTTTTGTAAAAAATTACGTCTTTTCATGGTCTTATTTTATTTCTATTTCGTCTGTAAAAATCCAAGCTTTACCATCAAAAGGATGGCCAAGATGCCAAGAGGGTACATCTCCTAAATTTTTAGCTTTTAGCTTTACAAATTGTGCTTTTTGATTTGTTTTAAATACCACAGATTTTATAACCGCATCCTGGCTTGGTTTGGCTGCGTTTATTTTTTGAACCCCAATGGAGGTAAAGTTTACACCATCTTGAGAAATCAAACATTCTACCTGGGTGGGATAAAAAATCCAGCTGCGCTGTTCTTGTAAAAAGTTGGTCTTAATTTCTGAAATAGTTTGCAGCGATCCTAAATCTACAATAGCATCTACATCCCTATCACTATATCCTTGCCAGGCACCCGTTCTAAAATCTAAGGCGCCTTTAATACCATCAATCAATGCGTTTTCTCCACTAGCGCTGTACTCATTTGCATATTGGGTATTTAGTGTAATGCTCACCTTTGGGTCAATCTTAAAAAACTGTGTAGAGAGTACTCCGCTTTTTTTACCTTGTTTTTGGGCGTATGTTTTAATTAACACAGATTCTGAAACAGCAATAGCCTCCTCATATTTTATGAATTCTCCCTCATCTATGCTGTAATAAATGTCTGCATCTGCATCTGCAACGCCAAGGGTAATACGAGTGCTATTTTTAAAACTCACGGTACCCGAGGCAATAAAAGGAGTCAGTAATATTTGATGTTCCTGTATGCTAGTGCCAGGAATTTGTGAATCTTTTGTGCCCCAGGAACTTGGAGTATTGGTCATTTCAAACACCAAAGTTCCTCCAGAGGTGATTTCGTGATGGTACAGATAACTTCTATCCAAAACCTTACCGTTTAATGTGGCAGACCTTATGTAGAAATTTTCATTGGAAATACCATTGGCTTGCACCGTAAATTGCTTTGAATTCTCTAAGTTAATGGTTGCCTTCTCAAACAAAGGAGAACCAATAATGTATTGATTACTTCCTGGGGTTACAGGATAAAATCCAAGAGAGCTAAAGACATACCAGGCGCTCATTTGGCCGCAATCTTCATTGCCACTAACCCCATCTGGAGTGTTTGAATATAAGGTTGTCAAAATTTCTCTAACGATGCGTTGGGTGTCATTTGGACGATTCACAAAATTGTATAAATAAGCCATGTGGTGACTTGGTTCATTACCATGAACATACTGCCCTATAAGACCCGTAATATCTGGTTGTTTACGTCCAGAAGTTTCTTTTTTTGCAGTGAACAAATCATCTAAGTGTTTTGCCAATTTAGGTCTGCCCCCCATTAATTGCATCAAACCAGAAATATCTTGTGGTGCATACAAACTGTATTGCCATGCATTGGCCTCTGTATAATTAAAATTAACCTCATAAGGATCAAAAGGGCCAAACCAAGTATTGTTAAACCTTCCCTGCATAAAACCTGTGCTGGGATTGTACATGTTTTTGTAATACTGTGCCCGCTCAGTAAATTGTTTAAACACCTTTGTGTTCCCCATTTTTTCTGCCATTTGCGCAATGGTCCAGTCATCGTAGGCGTATTCTAAGGTTTTAGAAACACTTTCACTCTCCATTTCAACAGGAACAAAACCGACATCTTTATAAGAGGCTAAACCTAGCTTATCTTGCATAGCGCTATGCACCATAGCCTCAAGGGCTTTTTCACTATCATACCCAGAAATCCCTTTTAGATACGCATCTGCAATCACTGGAACGGCGTGATATCCAATCATACACCCAGTGTAATTAGCGCTCAAATCCCATATTGGCATGATACCACCTTCATCATATTTTGCTAAAAAAGTATTTATAAAATCATTGGTGCGCTGCTGCTCTATAATAGTATATAAGGGATGGGCAGCCCTGTAGGTGTCCCACAGAGAGAACACGGTGTAGTAGTCAAAATCCTTTGTTTGATGTATTTCTAAATCCATCCCTCTGTACCGTCCATCTACATCTTGATATATGTTAGGTGCAATCATGGTGTGATAAAGGGCCGTGTAAAAAGTAGCGAGGTTGTCTTTATTTGAGTCTTCAACAACAATTTTCTCTAATTGCTGTTCCCAAGATTGTGCAGCCTCTTTTTTGATGGTTTCAAAAGTTTTGGAGCCAATTTCTTCTTCTCTATTTTGTTTGGCACCTACTAGATCTACAGCAGATATACCCACAGAGATATACACAGGTTCATTGTTTGGATTGATAAACTCTAAAGCACATTTTCTGGCACCTGGCATACCCCTTTTGGGAGGAGATTGCAACTTATCTTTGAAGGGATGAGACGTTTTTATATTAAAAAACAAACGCTGGTCTGTTGCCCATGCCTCTGAAAATCTAAATCCTTGAATTTCTGTGTCTGAAATAATTTCAATAGAGGCATCCAGGACCTTGTCACGATGTAATAAATCAAGTATTAGCACTTGATTGTCTGGGCTTGGATAGGAATAAAAATGCATTGCTGCTCTGGTTGTTGTGGTTAAGGCAACATCAATATTTGTGTCCTCCAAATGCACTTTGTAATATCCAGGAGAGGCCTCTTCCTTTTGGTGAGAAAATGAGGATCCGTATCCTTTTTGGCCATTGGCTCCATTGTTGAAATTAATTGCATTTGTGGGCATTAACAAAATATCTCCATAATCACTAACCCCAGTGCCACTTAGGTGGGTATGGCTGAAACCGTAGATGTAATTATCACTGTAATGATAGCCGCTACAACCGTCCCAACCATCAAGACGAGTATCTGGGCTTAGTTGAACCATCCCAAAAGGCGCGGTTGCACCCGGATAGGTATGCCCATGACCACCGGTTCCGATAAAGGGATTCACATAACTTGTTAAGGGTGTATTATTTGTGGAGGCAGGATTAATTTTTGTACGAGAGCAACTCACAAGTGAAAATGTGACAAACAATCCAAAAATAATGTTTTTCATAGTCCTTTTTTAAAGACCTTAATATACAACAATCATTATGATTTTAAAGACCTACAAACAAGCAATTTTAAGACCATATTCACATAAGAGCTAATAAATGTAATTATCTTTAACCACAAAAAAATTAAGATTATGCTGCGTTGGATTATTCCTATTGTTTTGTATATACTTATAGATATGTATGCATTTCAAGCTGTAAAAACTATAAGCAAAAATACCTTTGTGCACGGAGTTTACCTGTTGAGCTCTGTGATTATTTTGGTGCTTTTTATGTATGCCATCACATCACCTGAGGCTAGAACAAATCCCAAAATGATGTACGTATTTGGGTTATTTTTAGCACTATTTACGCCAAAACTAATAATAGTAATTGCCCTATTTGGAGAGGATGTTATTAGGGTATTTGTGGGGGTATTTTATAAAATCTCTGGAGGCAGTGATACTGCTTTTATGCCCTCACGGCGAACATTTGTAAGCACCCTGGCCCTAGGATTGGCAGCTATTCCTTTTGCAGGACTTTTATATGGCATGATTAAAGGAAAATACAACTACAAAGTATTACAATACACCTTAGAGTTTGATGATTTACCTAGTAATTTTGATGGCTATACCCTCACACAAATTAGTGATATACACAGCGGAAGTTTTGATAATCCAGAAAAAGTAAAGTATGCTGTAGATTTGGTGAACAAACAACAAAGCGATCTTATTTTATTTACTGGAGATCTGGTAAATAATGTTGCTCAGGAAATGGATTTGTGGAAAGATACCTTTGCCACACTAAAAGCTAAAGATGGAGTATATTCTGTGCTTGGAAATCATGATTATGGAGATTATATAGCCTGGGAAACTCCAGAGAAAAAACAAGAAAATTTAAATACTTTAATAGCCCTACAAAAAGAAATGGGTTGGGAGTTACTATTAAATGAAAGTAGAACTATTAAAAAAGAGCAACAAACCATTAAACTTGTGGGTGTTGAGAATTGGGGAGAGGGAGGATTTAAAAAAGCGGGAGATTTAGAAAAGGCCTGTGCAAATGTCAGCGCCAAAGACTTTACCATACTTATGAGCCATGACCCATCACATTGGCAATCTAGGGTAAAGGAACATCCAAAAAACATCCATCTAACCCTTAGTGGTCACACCCACGGTATGCAATTTGGAATTGAAATTCCTGGATGGTTTAAATGGAGTCCTGTAAAATATAGATATCAAAACTGGGCAGGGATATACAAAGAGTTTGGGCGGTACATAAATGTGAACCGTGGCTTTGGGTATTTAGGCTACCCAGGACGTGTTGGAATTTGGCCTGAGATTACTGTAATCACTCTCAGAAAGAAGCCCAAAAGCGCGTAATCCTTGTTGTTTGGGTATAAATGTTATATTTGTATTATAATTAGTCCCAAAAAGAGAAACCTTATGTCAAAATTTGGAGAAATTATTGAAACTAACATTCCCGTCTTGCTCGACTTTTATACAGAGTGGGATGATGCTTGCAAATCGATGCATCCTGTACTAAGAGATGTAGCAGCAGCATTGGGTGATAAAGCCCGAGTGATTAAAATCGATGTAGAAAAAAATAGTGAACTTGCAGAAGCACTCCGCGTAAAAGGCTTGCCAACACTTATGATTTATAAGCAAGGTGAGATGAAATGGAGACAAAGTGGAGAGCAAGACGCCAATACACTTATTGGTTTAATACAAGAATACGTATAAGATCCCAACAGTTACATTTTAAATTGATTTGGCTTGTATCACGTTAATGGAAGTGCCTGGCATTGCCATCCTTTTTTATTGCAGTACTCCAATACTTTTGGTAATGTGTATTGAAGGTTTTTAAATGCCTTTAAACTATCATGAAAAACAACTATACTCCCAGGTTTTATATGCTGTAACACATTTTTCAAACATTGTTGTTTAGATATTTTTTGGTCATAATCCCTACTTAAAATACTCCACATTACAATTTGGTAGTCTCGGGTTATTAAAGCTTTGGCTTGTTTGGGAGTGATCCTACCATAAGGCGGTCTAAAAAGTGGCATAAAACCAGAAAGGTGATCTCTTAAAACTGCTTCGCATTTTTCAATATCTATTACATACTCTTTTAAAGATGTTTTCCAACCATTACAATGACTAAAAGTATGATTGCCAATACCGTGAGAAGCGGCAACTACTTTATTGAAAATAGCAGGATGTTTAACGACATTGTCGCCAATACAAAAAAAAGTAGCCTTGGCATGGTGGGCAGCTAATTGGTCTAAAACCCATGGGGTAACCTCAGGAATGGGACCATCATCAAAGGTGAGGTAAATTGTATTTTTGGTGTTTGGGTATTCCCAAATTTGTTTCGGGAATAACCGAGTCACAAATTTAGGGGTCTGTATCATGTGTTAGATTTTCAAAAAATAAAATTAGTTGTCTTGACTTTGTAATAATTCTTGTAATGAGGATTGAGAGGGTGTTTCTGTATCTGGTCCTGAGTCAGGCATATTTTCTAATTCTATCCCCTCATCTGGATTATAGAGGTATGGAAACAGCTTTATGTAGTCATTAAATTTAATGGCCTGGGAAAGTGCATACTCTTTTGTGTCTTCAGCCAATAAAACAGTGACAACAGCTCTGTAGCGCTCCATATCTGTGTATATCTCTCTGCGCATATCTATCTGCTCTTTGGTCTTAAAGCTACTGAAGTAGAGCAATTTTTCCTGGTACACAACCGCTAACTGCTCATAAATTTCACGGGCTTTTTCTGGCTGGTTTACACGGTAGTACATTTGCATGTAAGGCTCAAGTAAAGAATAAAAAGCAAAGATATCAACTGGCATTTTCTCCATAGCCAAATCAAGGATCTCTCTAGCTTTGTCAAGTTTATCCTCTTTTAATAACGCCTCTGCAATGCGAGCTAAATTACTTCTATAGGTTAAGCCGTTTCTACGAGTTTCTATATCGTGATAAATAGTTGGATCTCCGCTATTACCCCAGTCCCAATTTTTAACAATATTATATGATTTATCTGCATCTACTCTTCCCATATCAAAAGGATTTTCTTTATCTACTGGGGTTTTTATAGGCACTAATTTGTAAACTACTCCATCCATTTGCAAGTAATCTTTCATCCAAAGGTAATCGTCATCTCCAAAGCTTCCACCACTAAAATAAATAGGACGCTCCCAATTATTATTGGCAATAATATCTAGCATTAAAAGCCTGTTTTTATATATAACCTCGTCTTTTATGGTAACGTCTATGTAGGGTACTATCTTGGCTTGATCTTTTAGAGAAACAACACCACTTTCAAGAACAGCCTGTTTGTTTACAGGAAGTCTAAAACTTTTTGTTGGAAAGGTATTAACTACTTGACCACTACTTGGTATTTGATACATTGTTCTGGGGTCATCAGAGGCAACCCAATCCATCCAAATATTAATGTTTATACTATCTGTATCAATTTCATTAAAAATAATATAATCTCTTGAGCCATACTTATAATGATCATGAGTGAGTTGAGAAGGAATAGGGTCACTGTCAAAGGCTTTCTTTTTCATGTCATCTATGTACCAATCTGTAGCAAACAAAGCGGTGTTTATTACACGAACATCACGCCTGTATCCCTCGATATTTTGAAGATACCAAAGTGCAAAAGTATCATTATCTCCAATAGTGAAAATAATACCATTTGGTGCAATACTATCTAGATACATTCGGGCCATAGACTGCGCCGTGTAGCGGTTTGAACGGTCATGATCATCCCAGTTTTGCGAAATAAGTAACATTGGAGAACCAAGCATGGTTGCACTAAGTACAATAGGCAGCGCTAGCTTAGGGTTTATATACTCTTTTAATATTTCATATAAGGCATATACTCCATATCCAATCCAGATGGCAAAAACGTAAAAACTTCCAACAAGGGCATAATCTCTCTCTCTAGGTTCAAAAGGTCTTTCGTTAAGATATACCTTTAAGGCCAGGCCTGTAAAAAGGAAAAACACCAATAGTACCCAAAAGGTTTTCTTGTCATGCTTGGCCAAAAACAGAATTCCTAAAAGCCCTATGAGTAGCGGAATAAAATAATAAGTGTTTCTAGCTTTATTTTCTAGTGCGTCTGTAGGTATATTGTTTTGAGGACCTATTAGCAGTTGGTCTACAAATGGAATACCACTAATCCAGTTACCGTGTAGCTTATCATATCTTCCTTGAATATCATCTTGACGACCTGCAAAATTCCACATAAAATAACGCCAATACATATACCCAAACTGATACTCAAACATAAAGCGCATGTTGGTTAAAAAACCAGGTTTTTCTACTTCAAGATAGTCTCCAAAATTCTTTAAAAACTTGTCGTAATCTTCACTATCTACAAGGCCTTTGTCATAGGCCTCCCTGAATTTTGCTACCTCATCAACTAGCAACTGCTCTGAGCGATATTCTCTTTTAATTTCAAAATCTACTGCGCCGGTTATCTCCATGTAGTTGGCGTTGTGCTCCAAGCTCCACATTCTTGGCAAAAATGCTTTTTGACTGTCTTCAAAGTTTTGTTTTGCATTTTTAATGTCATTTACAATAACATATTTTTTTGCTTCAAGATCCTTTTCATACTTTGGCTTATCATCCAAAAAAGGGTTGTCTCTATCAAGCCCTACATAGGCCTCTGTGAAAAGTGGTCCATAAAAAAGGTGGGTTTCTGGGTATTGCTCACGATTATAATATGCCAATAACTCTCTAGCATTGTTTGGATTATTTTCATTAATTACGGTTCCAGCATTGGCCCTTATTGGCAACATAAGCCAACTAGAAAAACCAATAAAGATAAATAATACACAAAGCAGAAGTGTATTGAGTTTTACAAAACTTTTACTTCTAGTGTAGCGTAAACCAAAATAAAATACTGCCAAAAACACACACCCCGCTATGATGGTTCCAGAATTAAATGGCATGTTTATTTGATTGACAAAGAAAATTTCAGCAGCACTAAAAAAGCGCAAGGTCATGGGTAGTAACAGTTTAAAAATAAACAGTAGAATGGCAACAGTAACCACATTGGCAATCAAGAAATTTTTGACCGTAACTTTTTGGTAGTTTTTAAAAAAGTATAAAAACCCGATTGCAGGAATGGTTAAAAGCCCCATAAAGTGAACTCCAAAAGAAAGTCCTACTATAAAGGCAATTAAAATTACCCATTTATCACCCCTAGGGCTAAACATTTCATTCTCCCAGCGAAGACCGGCATAAAAAAGCACAGACATAATAAAGGCCGCCATTGCATACACCTCTGCCTCCACAGCACTAAACCAAAAACTATCTGTAAATGCAAAACTTAGCGAGCCAACTGCCGCGCTACCTAAAATAGCTATTTGATTATTCTTGGTAAAGGTGTCATTGTTTTTAACCAAATTGGATAGTAAAATTGTTACAGACCAAAACATAAATAAAACAGTAAAAGCACTGGCAAAAACAGACATTAAATTAATGGTTAGCGCAATATTTGTAGCCTCAATAGCAAAAATAGAAAAGAAGGCTCCCATTAATTGATACAATGGCGCTCCCGGAGGATGCCCCACTTCAAGGTTACTTGCCGTGGTTATATACTCTCCAGCATCCCAAAAACTAGCGGTAGGTTCTACGGTACTCCAATAGGTTACAAGGGCTATTGAAAAGACAAACCAGCCTAGAATAATATTCCATTTTTTAAATGTAAAAGACCCCATACAATTATACTTTTTTACTTGTAGCGAATGTACTACTATTTCTAGTTTTTTTTAAACACTAATGGCACATTATCATAGTTAACGTGACACCTAACAGACTTATTTTACTAGTAAAATAATACAAGAATATTTTTTTACAAAAATTACTTGTAGGGTATACAATTTGTCTTAAATTTGCATCCTCTAAAGCATTATTTAATTTTAATGTTTTAAAAGACGAAGGTCTATACTCTTGGTAATGTCCCATGGTGTAATGGTAACACTCCGGTTTTTGGTATCGTCATTCTAGGTTCGAGTCCTAGTGGGACAACACAGTTAAAAGCTTCTAGTTAATATCTAGAAGCTTTTTTTGTTTTTAAAAAACCCGCACTATTTAAACTATTTTAGATTTACAGGGTCAAAGACCTAGAATCATTACAAAACCCTATCCTTTTGATGTCTATACATAAGAAAAATTGGGCACAGTTTTTACAAAATGTAACATAGCTGGCCAAAAGATAGCCAACAGAACTACAAAATTATGAATCTAATATCTGTTTTAATTATTTACATGCTAGTAAAAGACAGCGTAACTAGAGCCGCTATAAATATCAATATCTAATGTTAATCTTATGCAAAACAAGGACGTAGTATGACCGCTATTGTTAAGTTTGCGTATAACCCTTTAATAAAAAACTATGTTTTCATTTTCTTACAAAGTTGTGCTACTATTTTTTACACTTTTATTTGCTACCAATATACAAGCGCAAGACTTCCAAGGCCAAGCCTATTATTTTTCTAAAACTACCATGGACATGAGCCGTTGGAATAGAGGTGGGAAAATGAGTGAAGCACAAAAAAAACAAATGGAGGCCAGAATGAAACCATGGCTAGAGAAAACATACATACTTACTTTCAATAAAGAGGAGTCTATTTTTAAGGAAGATGAAAAACTAGAGGGAGGTCCAGGAGGAAGAGCTCCAAGTGTGTGGGGAAGTAGTTTCTCTGCAGGACTGCAGTACAAAAATATTAAAGAGAAAGTTTTTCTTCAAGATCAAGAGTTTTTCGGAAAACAATTTTTAATCACAGAACAGATGGCTCCCTTTGCTTGGAAGATGGGATCAGAAACAAAAAAAATTGGACAATACACCTGTTACAAAGCCACAACAATGCGTCCGTCATCTGAATTAAACTTTACTTCTACAAATAATCGTGGTAAAGAGAAGAAGAAAGAAAAAATCAAAGAAGAATCTGTTAGTGAAGCCAGCAAAGTGAAAGTTGCTGAAGTAAAAGTTGCTGTAGCACAAGATGATAAAGAAAAAGAAGTAGAAGAAGAAGAAAAACAGAAAATGGTTGAGGTTGTTGCATGGTACTCACCTATGATTCCTGTAAGCCAGGGCCCTACAGAATATTGGGGCTTACCAGGTTTAATCCTAGAACTTAGCGCCGGAAACACTACCATGTTGTGTAGTAAAATTGTAATGAATCCTGAAGAAAAAATAACTATCAAACGCCCAACCAAAGGTGAGGTGGTTACAAAAAAACAGTACAATGAAATTATAACAGGAAAAATGCAAGAAATGAGAGACAATAGAGGTCGTGGTAGTAGAAGGTATTAAACACTTAGAATAATCACTTAAACTTTACACAAACCCATTTCTATTTATATGAAAACTTATCTTACTCTAGCCATTGTTTTAATTTCAAGTATTGGTCTCTCTCAAGTAAAACTTCAGGGGGTGGTTAGAGACAGTCTAGGAACACCATTGGAGCTTGCAAATGTTATTGCAATTAACAAACAAAGTAGTGCTTTAGAGTCTTTTTCTGTCACTACTGAAGATGGAAAGTATTTGCTTTCCTTGTCCAAAAATCAAACCTATAACATGCAGGTGAGCTACATAGGAATGAAAACTTTTGAACAAGAAATCTCTACCCAAGACATAGACATTATAAAAGATTTTAACCTTAGTCTGGACAATACCCTAGATGCCATAGAGCTAAGTTATGAGATGCCTGTTACCGTAAGGGGTGATACCTTGATTTATAACGCTGATTCTTTTACAAACGGGTCTGAAAGAAAATTAGAGGATGTATTAAAGAACTTGCCCGGTGTTGAGGTAAATGAAGATGGCCAAATAGAAGTTGAAGGAAAGGTTGTAAACAAGTTAATGGTGAATGGGAAAGACTTTTTTGATGGAGATACCAAGTTGGCCTCCAAAAACATTCCATCAAAAGCTGTAGACAAAATTCAAGTGCTACGAAATTACTCTGAGGTAGGCCAACTCAGCGGTGTGACAAACAATCAGGACAACGTGGCTATAAACATCAAATTAAAAGAAGGAAAAGAAAACTTTTGGTTTGGTACCGTAACAGCTGGTGGCGGTGGTAGTGAAGAAGATGAATTGTACATTGCACAACCAAAACTCTTTTACTACAGTCCAAAATTTAGTCTCAATTTTATTGGTGATTTAAATAACACTGGAGAATCTGCGCTATCTAGAAGAGATATTAGAGGATTTGGAGGAGGATTTAGAGCTCCAAGCAATACCAGCGGCACAAGTATAAATTTAGGAGACAACTCTTTAAATTTTTTAACAAACCAAAAAGATGCCCTAGAGGTTAAAAACCAGTTGGGAGCTGCAAACTTTAGTTACTCTCCAAACCAAGGGTTAGACATTACAGGTTTTGCCATTTTAAATAGCAACAGAGTTACCTCAAAAGAGATTAGTGTGGTTCAATACACAGATAGCGATTTGGGTATTCCAGATGAAACCACGCAACAAACAAGCACACAACGCTCTGACCAAGCACTTTTTAAATTAAGTGGTTCTTTCAATCCAAATTTTGAAAACCAAATAGAATATGATGTTCTAGGACGTCTCTCTAAAGATGAGCAAACACAAACTGAAATTTCCTCTGTTGTTGGACCCACTCAGCAAGTAGATCAGGTAAACCCTTATAGCATAACACAAAGCTTAAAATACTACTACACCCTTAATGAGACTAATATTTTTGCCTTAGAGGCTCAATATTTAAACAAGGACGAAGACCCTTTTTACAATGTTTTACTGGGCAATGATCCTAACAA
>CAJWXC010000029.1 GCA_913048215.1 uncultured Flavobacteriaceae bacterium
CAAAACAAACAGATGTTTTAATTAATTACACCAAGCTCAACCATGCAAGAATGAGGCGTTTGGATAAAACCACTAAAATTTCAGAAGTGCACCAAGCTATTTTTTCTAATTATCAAAACAAAGTAACTTGGCTTGTACTTACAGAAAGCTGGTGTGGTGATGCCGCACAGTCTTTGCCGGTGCTTAACAAAATAGCTCTTTTAATACCACATCTTACTCTAAAAATAGTACTAAGAGACCAACACAAACTCCTTATGGAGCATTTTTTAACCAACAATTCAATGTCCATCCCTAAGTTAATTGCTGTAGATGATACCACTGGAGAGGTTTTAAGTCAATGGGGACCTAGACCCAGCGAGGCTACAAAAATGGTAACTGCTTATAAAGCTGCCAATGGTAGTCTTAGCCCAGAGTTTAAAAAAGAGTTGCAAGTTTGGTATACCAAAGATAAGGGCCAAAATATTATTGAGGATATTACAAAGGTATTGACCTAATTTATATCACTCTGCTGGGTCATTAAAATGTGCAATTATTGTCTCCATAGTGAGTGCCTTGTTAACATCAAACTCGCCAATTTTTGTGCGCCTTAGCGCAGAGAGATGCCCTCCATTGTTGAGCGCTTTCCCAAAATCATGAGCCAAAGATCGTATGTAAGTCCCTTTGCTACAAGCCACTCTAAAATTTACCTCAGGGAGATCAATCCGGGTTATTTCAAAAGCAGAAATATGTACAGCGCGTTTTGGAATTTCTACTGTTTGTCCAGCTCTAGCATACTCATACAAGCGTTTTCCTTCTTTTTTTAAGGCAGAAAAAATAGGAGGTTGTTGCAATATATCACCCACAAATTGTGCACTTACTTTAGTAATAGCTTCTTGAGTAATACAGTCAATATCAAACCTTTGGTCTATGTCTGTCTCCAAATCATAACTTGGTGTTGTTCCTCCAAGGGTGATGGTGCCTGTGTACTCTTTGTGCTGGGCTTGGTATGTTTGTATTTGTTTGGTGAATTTACCCGTGCACAGAATTAGTAATCCACTAGCCAAAGGATCTAGTGTGCCGGCATGACCTACTTTTATTTTTTTGATATCAAAGCTTTGACGTATCAGCCACCTTACTTTGTTTACCACCTGGAAAGAAGTCCAACCCAAGGGTTTATCAATTAAAAGTACCTGTCCTGTTTGGTAATCTTGTTTTTGTAATTTGTCTAGCTCCATGTTTTGTAGTTAACCATATAAACCAAACCCGATGGCAAGCACCCCAACCACCACACAATAGATAGAAAAGTAAGACAGTTTACTTTTTTTAACCAGTTTAATCATCCAGGTGCACGCAAGCAGACCGCTAATAAAAGCTGCCATAAAACCAATACCGAGTATGGTAAAATTGGTAGCCTGGGTAGTTAGTTCTCCGCCTACTAAATCTTTGGCAATTTTCCCAAAGATTAACGGTATTACCATTAAAAAAGAGAAGCGCGCCGCTTTACTTTTATCGTTACCTAAAAGTACAGAGGTAGAGATGGTAGCTCCACTTCTGGAGATGCCAGGTAACATGGCTACCCCTTGAGATAGTCCAATAATAAGTGCATTTTTAAATGTTACTGGTTTACCAGTATTTTTAGATCTATCTGCCAGCCATAAAAGGAGTGCAGTGACAAGTAACATAGCACCTACAAAGGCAATATTACCCCCAAAAAAGGATTCTAATTCCTTCTCAAAAAACAATCCCACTACAACGGCAGGAAACATAGAGATTACAATTTTTGATACAAATTGAGTGTTTTCATTCCAGGAAAATTTCAGCAGTGATGTGATAATTTCAACAATATCTTTTCTAAAAACCACAATGGTACTTAATGCTGTAGCAAAGTGAAGTATCACAGTAAAAAGAAGACTTTCTTCAGGGATAGAGTTGTCTCCTAGAATGGCCTTTCCTAATTCTAGGTGACCACTTGAAGAAACGGGTAAAAACTCTGTAAAGCCTTGGATTATCCCAAGGATGATAGCGTCAAATACATCCATTTATTTCTTTTTTCTAGTATCTAGTAAAATGGCATACACCTCAACGCCAAAGCCAATCAAAATAAGTGCAGGTGCAAGACGGATGCGTCTCCAGTTGTAAATTTCTGGATTAAATACCAGAGGATCATTGCTCCCTCCTCCAGACATTAATACAAAGCCCAGGGCAATTAGCCCTGCTCCTATAGCCATAAAAATATAATTTTTACGTTCAAAAATAAAATGCGCTTTGGCTATTTGTTTTCTTTTTTTTTCTCCCATAATAGTAGCTAAAGAGTGGGTAATTTAAAAGTTGTCATAATTAATAACAAAGGTAGGGAATTAAAATTCTGTGAAAAGTATTTCATCATCCAAACCTAATTGCGAAATGTGGTTGCTTTGGTAACCAAACCAAAACGTATAAAGATGTAGTGTTATTTTTTTACCCATAACCTTACCCTCTAATTGTTTTATCTTCAAATCCCTTTCCATGCCCCTATTGATGTAATAAAAATCACCATTTGCTTCTTTGAAAAAGATGTCTGCAGCATTGCTGTGATATATTTCAGTAACTACAATTTGTTTTACAATACACTCCTGTTGTTTTGCATTATTGATAATACAGCTTTGAAGTACAAACAAACTAGTAACACCTCCAATGAATTTAATAATAAAGCTCATCAGTTTTTAAGTTTAAAAAGCGCTGTGTAGCAAAATAAGTACTTATCCATGAAATAAATAAGCCCATTAACAACACAAACCCAAACAAGCTACCTAGCATCATTTTATCATTCAATAATTCAAGATCTGGGAAGCTTTTGTCACTGTAGTACACCACCCCACCCATGGCAATAATGGCCAAAAAGGCTCCAATAAAACCAAGACGTAAGCTTCTTAAAATAAAAGGCAGCCTAATAAAGCGTTTTGTGGCACCCACCATTTGCATGGTCTTAATAGTAAATCTTTTTGAATACACAGAAAGCCTTATGGAGCTGTTAATTAGGAGTATGGCAATAATTAAAAACACCCCTGCAACACTTATAACCCAGTAACTAATTTTTGTGATATTGTCTGTAAGTTTTTCTATCAGAGGTTTATCATAGACAACATCATCTACAAAATCTTTGTTTTTAAGCTTGGTTACAATGTCTTCAATTTTTTGAGGTGTTACAAATTTTGCCAACAAACGCACATCTATACTATTTTGTAATGGGTTGTCACCAAGGTACTCCATAAAATCTTCACCAATAGTAGCGCTGTGCTTTAGTGCCGCCTGCTCTTTTGTGACGTAGATTGCCTCTTTTGTGAAATCGGCTAGGGCAAGACTTTGTTTTAATTGAGTTATTTCTGCTTCTTTGGCATTATCTTTTAAAAACACAACAAGTGGTATTTGCTCCTTGAAATAGTCACCAACCTTTTGGCTGTTTAACACCAATAGTCCAAGAAGACCTAGTAAAAACAGCACTAATGAGATGCTCAAAACCACCGAAAAATAAGAGGAGATTAATCTGCGTTTCTGAAATGTTTCAAAAGAGGATGCCATATGGGTATAACTAGAATTACTCGTATTTGTTGTGCAGTAAAAATACGAAATTCATTGAAACACAGGGTATGAGTTTACTGTTTTTAAGCAATGCTTGTCTTTAATTTGTATTTCAATTTTTGGCCTTGGTATCTTGAGCAATTCGGACAATAAATGTAAATTTGTTAATCATAAATCCAGGATCAATGAGCAAGTATCATTTTAATGAAATTGAAGCCAAATGGCAAAAGCATTGGGCAGATAACGGTACCTTTTATGCCTCTAACCAAAGCCAAAAACCAAAGTATTATGTACTAGACATGTTTCCTTATCCCTCTGGTGCGGGACTACATGTTGGCCACCCTTTAGGCTATATTGCCAGTGATGTCTATGCGCGCTATAAACGCCATAAGGGGTTTAATGTACTGCACCCCCAGGGATACGATTCTTTTGGCTTGCCGGCAGAGCAGTATGCTATTCAAACAGGGCAGCATCCTGCCCAAACCACTCAAGTAAACATTGAGGGTGGGACAGACAATCAATCCAATAAAATTACTGGATATAGAAAACAGTTAGACAATATCGGGTTTTCTTTTGACTGGAGTAGAGAGGTTCGCACTTCAAATCCTGCATATTACAAATGGACACAATGGATTTTCACTAAACTTTTTGATAGCTGGTATTGCAAAACCAATGATAAAGCAAGAAGTATCTCTTGTTTGGTTGCTATTTTCAAACAAGAAGGAAACGCCAATGTTGCTGCGGTTTGTGATGATGAAATTGAAGTATTTTCAGCCAAGCAATGGAATAGTTTCACGGATCAAGCCCAACAACAAATTCTTTTAGGCTATAGATTAACCTATTTGGCACAGACTCAGGTAAATTGGTGTGCTGAGTTAGGCACCGTTTTGGCCAATGATGAAATTATCAATGGTGTAAGCGAAAGAGGTGGTTATGCCGTTGTTCGCAAAAAAATGAAACAATGGAGTATGCGAATTTCTGCATATGCAGAACGCTTGTTACAAGATTTGGACACCGTGCAGTGGAGTGAATCTATTAAAGAAACACAGCGCAATTGGATTGGGAAATCTGTTGGAGCTACAGTTGTTTTTAATGTAAAAGGGCACGATGCAAAAATACCGGTGTTTACCACACGTCCAGACACTATATTTGGTGTGAGTTTTATGACTCTAGCTCCAGAGCATGAGTTGGTAGCTTCTCTTACTACACCAAATCAAAAACAAGCTGTAGACGCCTACATAAAAGCTACAGCAAAAAGAAGTGAGCGTGAGCGTATGGCAGATGTAAAAACAATTAGTGGAGTTTTTACAGGAGCATATGCACACCATCCCTTTACAAAACAACCTATCCAAATTTGGATTGGAGATTATGTTTTGGCGGGCTACGGCACTGGTGCTGTAATGGCCGTACCTTGCGGTGATCAAAGAGATTATGACTTTGCCAAACATTTTGACTTGCCTATCCCCAATGTTTTTCAAAATGCAGATATCAGCCAGGTTGCCTTTAGTGATAAAGACACAGCTGTAATTGCAAATAGTGATTTTCTAGACGGTTTATCTTATAAAAAAGCGGTAAAGCTTGCTATTTATAAGTTAGAAAAAATTGGAGCTGGAGCTGGTAAAACAAATTATAGACTTCGTGATGCAGTGTTTTCTAGACAACGTTACTGGGGAGAGCCCTTTCCGGTGTATTACAAAGACGGTTTGCCTCACACTCTAGCAGAAGAGCACTTACCAATCGAGCTTCCTAAAATTGAAAAATACCTTCCCACAGAAACAGGAGAACCACCACTGGGGCGTGCAGATATGTGGGCCTGGGACACTCAAAAATGTGCTGTAGTTAGCAATACCCTTATTGATAACCAAACAATATTTCCCCTAGAGCTCAACACCATGCCAGGATGGGCAGGTAGTAGCTGGTATTTCTTTAGATACATGGAAAAAGCAAACAGAGATGCTGTCTTTGCAAGCAAAAAAGCGCTAGATTATTGGCAAAATGTTGACTTGTATATTGGTGGCAGTGAACACGCTACAGGTCATTTGTTGTACAGCAGGTTTTGGGTAAAGTTTTTATATGACCTGGAGCATGTAACTGTCAAAGAGCCTTTTAAAAAGATGATCAATCAAGGGATGATTTTGGGAGAGAGCGCATTTGCCTACAGGGTAGCTGGAGAAAATAAATTTGTCTCTGCTGGTAAAACCCAAGGCTACACCACCCAAGGCATACACACAGATGTAGCTTTTGTAAACACCTCTAATGAACTAGATATTCAGGCTTTTAAAAACTGGCAAGTAGCGTTTAAAGATGCTGAGTTTATAACAGAAGATGACGGTAGTTTTAAAGTGGGTCGCGAGGTTGAAAAAATGTCTAAGTCAAAATACAATGTGGTTAATCCAGATGATATTTGCAGCCAATATGGGGCAGATACCCTGCGTATGTATGAGATGTTTTTGGGACCACTTGAACAGGCAAAACCATGGAGTACCGCAGGTATATCTGGGGTGCATAGTTTTTTGAAAAAACTATGGCGTCTGTTCCACACTGGGCAAGAAGAACTTTTTAATGTTTCACCAACTCCAGCAAGTAAAGATGCTCTTAAGGTATTGCATAAAACCATAAAAAAAGTAGAGGATGATATAGAAAACTTTAGTTTTAACACTTCTGTATCTACCTTTATGATTGCTGTAAATGAACTTACAGCCCTAAAGTGTAATAGCAAAGATATTCTAGAACCTTTAGTTGTTTTAATTTCTCCGTATGCACCTCACATTGCCGAGGAGTTGTGGCACAAATTAGGGCATCAGGAGAGTATTTCTGAGGTTTCGTTTCCAGTTTTTGATGCCAGCCATTTGGTAGAGAGTAGTAAAGAGTACCCAATCTCCTTTAATGGTAAAATGCGTTTTAAAATGGAACTTCCCTTAGATATGACTAAACAGGAAATGGAAGCTGCTGTAATGGCAAATCCAAAAACCATACAACAACTAGCTGGGCGCCTGCCAAAAAAGGTAATTGTGGTGCCTGGAAAGATTATAAACATTGTAGGATAAAAAATAGCATGCTTTTTGTAGTATACAAGTAAATTAAAACCACAAACTATTATGATGGGATATTATATTGTTGCGGGGCTTATCTTTTTAGCGAGTTCTTATATTAGCAAGAAATTAAAGAGTAAGTTCAAGCACTATTCTAAGATACAGCTCAAAAATGGCATGAGTGGAAGAGAAATTGCCGAAAAAATGCTTGCCGACAACTCAATTACAGATGTAGATGTCATTAGTGTAAGTGGTCAATTAACAGATCATTATAATCCACAAAATAAAACAGTTAATTTAAGTCAATCTGTATATAATCAGAGAAATGCAGCTGCCGCAGCCGTCGCAGCTCATGAGGTTGGTCATGCAGTGCAGCATGCCACAGCCTATAGCTGGCTTACACTAAGAAGTAAAATTGTACCTGCCGTAGGCATTGCAAGCAAGTTGTCAAACATTGTAATAATGATAGGTTTGGTGCTCTCTGGGACTGGATCTATTTTTGGAACTAATATATTTTTGTTAGGGATTGTTTTGTTTGCAATAACAACTGCTTTTTCTATCATTACCCTACCCGTTGAGTATGATGCAAGTAATCGCGCCTTGGCCTGGTTAGAAAAAGAGCGCATCGTTACTCAAGAAGAATTAGCAGGGTCAAAAGATGCTCTAAAATGGGCGGCTAGAACATACCTTGTGGCAGCCTTAGGTTCTCTGGCAACCTTGCTGTATTTTATAATGATGTTTCTAAATAGAAGATAAACTATCCAACTACATTCATAGGATTGTATCCCAAATATGGGACCTTCGTTTCTGTAAAATGAATGCCAAATTCCTGCAGCTCTTTTAAAATGGGCGCATACACTTCCTTGTTGAGTGGTAATTGCACACCAGGGGTTTTAATTTCTTTATTTAAAATTCTTAGGGCAGCAATGGCAACGGGTAGACCTACAGTTTTTGCCATGGCAGTAAAGTCTTGGTCATCACCAATGGCAACCATTTTACTATCTATTTGATGTTTTTCACCCTCTAGTTCATACCCAAATTTATGATACATTACAATCATGTCTTTATCATCAGGAGCTAGTGTCCAGCTATCCATAAGTATTTTTTGTAATCCTTGCGCTGGTGTGGCGTTTTTTATGTCAATGGTCTTGGTAGGGTTTAAAATATCAAGATCTTCAATTTTATTCCACATTAGATCATCTTGGTCAATTTTAAGACTGTGTCTAAGTTTTAACTCCACACTGTCTGTGGGTGAATAGGGTAAAAAGCTATTTACAAATTCACGATAAGTTAAGTTTTCTGAGTTTGGAATGGTGTAGGTGTCATCTGTCATTCCAAGATGTACAAACATATTCCAGGCTTTACTAAACCCTACCCTACGAATGGTTCCTCTGTAGAGGGTAAGAATATCCTCAAGCCCATACACACTTTGATATTTTAAACTATTTCTATTGGCATACACCTCAAATTTTCCGTAGCCTTCAACTTCAATAAATTCTGTTCTTCTAAAGAGCCTATTGTATGGTATGTATTTAAATTTCCCTTCTTGTATAAATTCAGCGGCACCACCTTGACCTGCCAGTACCACATTTCTAGGATTCCAGGTAAATTTATAATTCCATAAATTGGTATCACTTTGTGGGGCCACTAATCCTCCTGTAAAACTTTCAAATAAGAGCATTTTACCTCCTTTGGCTTTTATACTATCTATAACTTGCATGGCGCTCATGTGATCAATCCCTGGGTCAAGTCCAACTTCGTTCATAAACACAAGCCCCTTTTCTTTGGCCATAGGATCCAGCTCCTGCATTTGGTCACTTATATAAGAGGCTGTAACCAGGTGTTTGCCATAAGAAATACAATCACGTGCAACCTCTATGTGAAAACGAGCAGGAAGCATAGAAATAACAATATCACTTTCTTTAACAGCCTCTTTCCGCTGTTGTTGGTCAAACACATCTAACACAATACCACGGCCATTAGGGTGACCACTAGTGAGTTTTTGTGCATTTTCAATATTGATGTCTCCAATGGTCAAGAATAAATTTTCTGTAGCGCTTTTGTCTAATAAGTACTTAATTAAACTTGTAGCAGAGCGCCCAGCGCCAATAATTAATATGTTTCTCATCTATTTGGATTTAGGTATCTTTAGGGTGCAATAAAGACTTTGACGAAAATACAAATTTGTACCATACACTATGATAAAATACCATAAAAATATAGTCATAACTGCCAGCCTTTTGGCAATGCTTGCAATTGCCTTGGGAGCTTTTGGTGCTCATGGTCTAAAGCCATTGATTTCTGCAGATTCATTAGCTGTATTTCAAACGGGTGTGACCTATCAGATGTATCATGCATTAGCACTACTAGCTTTGGCATTGATTCCCGGATTAGGGATACAAAAAGTAAGAATAGTTTTTAGGGTTTTTGTTCTTGGAATCTTCCTTTTTTGTGGCTCTTTATATATTCTAGCTCTCAAAAGTGTATTGCCATTTTCTGTTTCTTTTTTGGCGCCGGTTACACCTATTGGCGGCTTGCTACTGATATCTGGTTGGGCTCTATTGACCTATAGTGTTGTTAAAATGAAATAGAATATTTAGATACCTGCTTTTGGGTTTATGTAAGATCCTTGTCGTTTAACTTATTAACATCTAAGGTGAATAAATAAGAAGATATACCTTAACTGCTAAGTGATGTTTTGTTATTTTTGCTATACAACAATTAAAAAAAAGTATGGCGGCTAGTAACCAGACTACAAAGATGATTTCTATTGATCAATACGGAATCACAAATGCAAAAGTTAACTATCAACTTTCTGCAAAACAACTTCATGACATATCAATTCAAAAAGGACAGGCTACACTTGCAAACACGGGTGCTCTTGCAGTAAATACTGGTGAGTTTACCGGTAGATCTCCCTTAGATAGATTTATTGTAAAAGATGCAGTTACACAAGACAAAGTGTGGTGGGGAGACATCAACATTCCTTTTGATTCATCCAAATTTGACACCCTGTATGATAAGGTAACCACATATCTGTCTAATAAAGAGGTATATGTTCGTGATAGTTATGCTTGTGCAGATCCACAATACAAATTAAACATTCGTGTAATTAATGAGTATCCATGGTCAAATATGTTTGCCTACAATATGTTTTTACGACCTACAGCCACTGAGCTAGATGGGTTTGACCCAGAATGGTTGATTGTAAATGCACCTGGATTTATGGCAGATGCTGCTGTTGATGGAACACGTCAACACAATTTTGCTATATTAAACTTTGAGAAGAAAATAGCTTTAATTGGTGGTACTGGATATACAGGAGAAATTAAAAAAGGAATTTTTTCTGCTTTAAACTTCATCTTACCCGTCTATAAAAACACCTTGCCTATGCACTGTTCTGCAAATGTAGGGGAGGATGGTCAAACGGCTATATTCTTTGGTTTGTCTGGTACAGGAAAAACAACTCTTTCTGCAGATCCTAAAAGAAAGTTAATAGGTGATGATGAGCATGGTTGGACAGCAGAAAACACAGTCTTTAATTTTGAAGGTGGTTGTTATGCTAAGGTGATTAATCTTTCCCAAGAAAACGAACCAGATATTTTTAAGGCAATCAAATCTGGAGCAATTCTAGAAAATGTGATCATGGATGATCAAGGAGCCGTAGACTATACAAACATTTCTATAACTCAAAACACGCGTGTTAGTTATCCTATTAATCATATCCAAAACATACAAGAACCCTCTTTAGGTAAAAATCCTAAAAATATATTTTTCCTAACCGCAGATGCTTTTGGTGTACTCCCACCAATTGCAAAACTCTCTCCAGGACAAGCAGCCTATCACTTTATAAGTGGATACACAGCTAAAGTAGCTGGAACAGAAGCGGGAGTTACAGAACCTCAACCAAGTTTTTCAGCATGTTTTGGAGCACCCTTTATGCCTTTACATCCAACAAAATATGCCGAAATGTTAAGTCAAAAAATGACCAAGGCAGGTGTAAATGTGTGGCTAGTAAATACGGGCTGGACCGGAGGTCCCTATGGTGTAGGAACTAGAATGAAACTAAAATACACCCGTGCTATGATAACGGCTGCCATGGACGGCTCTTTAGATGCTGCCAATAAGGACAATTATCACGTACATTCTGTCTTTGGCCTAAATCAACCAAGAGTATGTCCAAATGTGCCAACAGAGGTTTTGAGCCCAAGAGGCACTTGGAATAATGACAAAGGATATTATGAGACAGCTCACAAACTAGCGGCCTCTTTTAAAGCAAACTTTAAACAATTTGAGGAGTTCGCTAGCAAAGAGATTTTAGATGGAGCTCCTCCAAAAGGATAGTAACAAATTATAAGAGCATAAAAAATCCGATATTTTAATATCGGATTTTTTTTAGGGTGTATATAAAAAACAGTTTAATCACTTTATTTTTTATTTTGTGCTTTTATGTATTTTTCAAGAGCCATTGTCATGGAGGGGTTCTCTGGCGTTGGCGCTTGAATATCTACACGCAATCCTTTTGCTAATGATGCTTTTACTGTAGTGTTGCCAAATACTGCAATACGGGTGTCGTTTTGTTTAAAATCTGGAAAGTTTTCAAAGAGTGATTCAATACCACTTGGGCTAAAGAAAACAAGAATGTCATAAAACACATCTTTAAGATCACTAAGGTCGCTAACAACAGTTTTGTAAAAAACAGACTCTGTCCATTCTACATTGAGCTCATTTAAAACTCTTGGCACCTCTGGTTTTAATTTATCACTTGCAGGAAGTAAAAACTTTTCTGTTTTATATTTTTTAATAAGCGGAGATAGCTCTGTGAATGTTCTTTTACCCACATAGATTTTTCGTTTTCTATACACTACATATTTTTGTAAGTAATAGGCAACAGCTTCACTTTGGCAAAAGTACTTCATCGTATCTGGCACTTTAAAACGCAGTTCATCAGCAATTCTAAAGAAGTGGTCTACAGCGTTGCGGCTTGTTAGAATGATGGCAGTGTAGTTTGCAAGGTCAACTTTTTGTGACCGTACTTGTTTTCCAGAAACTCCCTCTACATGAATAAAAGGGATAAAATCTATTTTTACCTTTTGTCTATCAATAAGATCAAAATAAGGGGAGTTTTCTACCTTCGGTGCAGGTTGAGAAACCAAAATAGTTTTCACTTTCATAAGCATCACTTTATTAAAATTCAACCGTTTACGTCAATACCTTATACAGTATGATGTAGGGTGAAATTTCCAGAGCGCAAAGATACAAAATAAAATAAAAGAAGTTCGTTATTATTAATTTTCCGTTGGTTTTAAAACTGTAAAACAATGCAATTGCGTTTACAACAGCGATTACAAGGCAAAACACAAGCATTATTTCTTTATTAATTGGGGTGATGTAGGTCACAATAAAGAGCAGAATTAAAAGCAAAACACTCATTAGGTTTCTGTAACTTAGTTTTTGATATACATATTGATGGATAATATTTTCAATATTAAGGATGATTCCTATAGTTTTTTCTAGAATAACTTTTGCAACTACAAAGCCAACAAAACTCATTAAAATTTTGACGAATAAAAAAGGGATATCCAGTAGCATCGCTGGTTTTTGCCATTCGATAACTTTGTAAACTAACAAGGCAACACAGATAGCTTTTGGAATAAATAACAACACATTAAAAAGATGATGTATAGGGTCGTTTTTACCAAAAACAAAAAAGTATTTATTGCTCAGAGGTAGCTTTAAAAACTCTTGAAATCTAAGCGGATATGCTATCTTCACTGCTGTTATGATAATAATACAGCATAGTAAAAGCAGTGTAATCCAGTCTTGTGAAGTGTAAAGTCTATCTAGATGCTGCACTGCATTTTTTTGGGTTAAAGATAACATATTGCATAAGATGTGTGGGCCATCAATTACATTTTTTTAGCTGTTAAGATATGGTTTAAAACAAGTACCTTTGTTATATTAAATACAGCAGAATGTCTAATGCATTGGTGGTAATACCAACCTATAATGAGATTGAAAATATTGAACTTTTGTTGCACGATATTATTTCGTTGCAACAAGATTTTGATGTTTTGGTGGTAGACGACAATTCTCCAGATGGCACTTCTGCTGTCGTTGAAAAATTAATTGAAGTTTATCCAGATACCCTCTTTTTAATAAAGAGAACTTCAAAACTTGGGCTTGGAACCGCTTATATAACTGGTTTTAAATGGGCCCTAGAAAAACAGTATGATTTTATCTTTGAAATGGATGCAGATTTCTCTCACAATCCTACGGATCTTCTAAGACTCCACAGTGCTTGCAAAAATGAAGACTGCGACATGGCCATTGGCTCTCGTTATGTAACGGGTGTGAATGTAGTTAATTGGCCAATGAACAGGGTGCTATTATCTTGGGGAGCCTCAAAATATGTTCGCTGGATAACGGGCATGAAAATTGATGACACTACCGCAGGGTTTATTTGCTACAAGCGTGAAGTTTTGGAGGCTATAAATTTGGATGCTATTAAGTTTGTTGGCTATGCATTTCAAATAGAAATGAAATTTAAGACCTATCTCAGTAAATTTAAAATAAAAGAAGTCCCTGTAATTTTTACAGACAGAACCAAGGGTACCTCAAAAATGAGCAAAGGGATTATTTCTGAGGCTATTTTTGGTGTTCTTGCTATGAAATTGAAAAGTATATTTAAAATATTAGAAATATAATGCGCACAGTTTTAATTAAAAATGCTCAAATAGTTAATGAAGGAACCATCACCAGTGGTGATGTTCTCATTGAGGAAGACCGTATTGCAGAGATTGCCCCTACCATTAGTGTTAAAAATGCAGACACCAAAGTAATTGATGCAGATGGATTCTACCTCATTCCAGGAATGATAGATGATCAAGTTCATTTCAGAGAACCAGGGCTCACTCACAAGGCAACAATTAAAACAGAATCTCGAGCAGCTGTTGCGGGAGGGATCACTTCTTTTATTGAAATGCCAAATACGGTACCTCAAGCCACAACGATAGATTTACTGGAAGAAAAATTTGCTATAGCCGCTAAAGATGCCCATGCTAATTATTCTTTCATGTTTGGTGGTACTAATGATAATTTATCTGAAATATTAAAAGTGGATAAAACAAAAGTGGCTGGTCTTAAGTTATTTTTGGGGAGCTCTACAGGTAATATGTTGGTGGATAATCCAGCCGTTTTAGAAGAAATTTTCAGCAAAACAGATTTGCTCATCTCAACTCATTGTGAGGATGAAGCAACCATTAGAAAAAACCTGGAAGCGGCAATAGCTATTTATGGTGATGCCATTCCTATAGAAAAACATCCAGAGATACGTAGTGAGCAGGCCTGTTATATTTCTTCTTCTCAGGCCATTGCACTGGCTAAAAAAACAGGAGCAAGACTGCATGTTTTTCATCTTTCAACCGCAAAAGAAACCAAGCTTTTCGACAAAAAAAAGAACTTAAAAGACAAAAAGATAACCGCAGAGGTGTGCGTGCATCATTTGTGGTTTACCGATGCCCATTACTCATCAAAAGGGACTAAGATTAAATGGAACCCAGCCGTTAAAACAAAAAAAGACAGAGAAGGTCTTTGGAAAGCTCTAAACGAGGGCCGCATTGATGTGATTGCTACAGATCATGCCCCACATACCCTAGAGGAAAAAAACAATGTATACACCAAAGCTCCCTCTGGAGGACCTCTGGTACAACACGCATTAGAGGCACTCTTTGAGATGCATCACAAGGGGTATATAACGGTAGAAAAATTAGTAGAAAAGGTATCCCACAATCCTGCTATTTTATTTCAAATAAAAGATCGAGGGTATATCAGAAAAGGCTATAAGGCAGACTTGGTTTTAATAAATCCAAATGCTCCTTGGACGGTAACCAAAGAGAATATTGCTTATAAATGTGGGTGGTCACCCTTTGAAGGGACTACCTTTAGAGCTAGAGTAACACATACCTTTGTTAATGGTCACCTAGCCTATGAAAACGGGAAAATAGCAAAAGGCTCAAAAGGGGAGCGTTTAACTTTTAATAGATGAAACTAAAAAATAAGCTACTAAGTAAATTCAGAGGGGTTTTAAAAAATGAATATTATTTTTTAATTGCTTTAATCTTCGGTCTAATTGTAACGGCATGCCAAGACGTAAAGCGGCCACAGATACCAGCAAATTTAATTGCTCAAGATGCTATGGTGTCTGTTTTAGTAGATGCCTATACAATAAATGCTGCCAGAAGCATAGACAATAGAATAATAGTAAATAATGGAGTATTGCTTGATTCTATATTATATTCTAAGCACCGTATAGATAGTTTGCAATTTGCACAGAGTAATGCCTATTACGCCTCAGATTTAGAGCTATACAAAAAGTTGTTTTTAAAGGTAGAAGAAAAATTAAAAATAGAAAAAACCAAAAAAGACACCCTGTATGCTCAATATAAAAGAGCCAAAGAACTACAAAGAATAACCGATAGTATTAAAGGAGCAAGTCTAGATAGTTTGCAGAGGATCTATCCAAAAATAAAAAGAGATAGCGTAAAAAAGTTATTGGAGATACAGCTACAAAAAAGGGATACTACAAGTCTAACTAAAACCTCAATACAGTAAGGCAGTTAATGCTCACAGGTATACTGATTAGCCACTCGGGTTATTGTTTGAGAAATAGGTGTAAATCTAAAGGCTAATGCGTTTTTAATTTTTTGAGTATCGTAATTTGAGACGGTGTATAAACTTTTTACGTTGGCTTTTAGTAGTTTTCTTTTTGTACCAAATACACTACTTAGCAAAGCATCAATATTACATACTAAAAGTAATTTCCATTTAGCTATTTCTTTTTTTGGAGGCTTTTTGTCAAAAGCCAGAGCTAATTTTTTGGTAAACTCTTTATAACTCACAGTAGCTGCTACTAAAATGTATTGTTCATTTTTAAGATTACTATTCATTAATTTTTGCATGGCTAGCACTACATCTTTTACATCAACTAGTGCGACGTTCCCGCCAGTAAAATAAGACATTCCTTTACTGGCCAATTTAAAAATAGTTCCACTTCCAGTGTGCCATGATCCAGCCCCCAAAATAACACCTGGATTTACAATAATGGTATCTAGTCCCTCTTGTGCGGCCCGCCAAACTTCCATTTCTGCAGCATATTTGGTAAGGCTGTAAACATTGTTTGCTGCCTCTTGGTTAAAATCTGTGACTTCACTAATGCTATTGCCATTTTCTGGATTACTAAGGGTTGCAATTGAACTCACATAACACAATTTTTTAATTCCATGCACTAGCGCTAAGTTTACTATATTGGCAGTTGCTTGGGTATTTGCTTTTTTTAATAATTCGTATTTTTTTGGTTCAAAGGCTATCATAGCAGCACAATGATAGACATACTTACAGTCTTCAAAAGCTATGGTAAGTGCTGGAATATTTGTGATATCTGCCCGTATCCATTCAATGGTATTAAAAAGTTTGTGAGCTGTTTGTTTATCTGTGTAGTACCCAAAAACTTTTTTTACCCTGGAGAGATCACTTGATTTTCTGTGAGTAGCACGCAGATTTGAACCCGATGCTGCCAATAAATACAACAGATGACTTCCAACCAAACCAGTACCGCCTGTTACTAAAATCATACCACTAAAATACGCTATTATAAGCGGTAAAAAAAGATGAATTATGTAGATTTGTTTTAAATTTAAATTCTCATGAATATTTCAGATTTTGTTGAAGAATTACAATGGCGTGGAATGCTCCACGATGTAATGCCAGACACCCAAAAACATCTACTTGAGACAATGCGCAGCGCTTATGTGGGCTTTGATCCTACGGCAGATTCTTTACATATTGGTAATTTAGTGCCAATAATGTTATTGTCTTTTTTCCAAAGAGCAGGTCATAAACCATATGCTTTAGTGGGTGGCGCTACTGGTATGATTGGTGATCCCTCAGGGAAATCTACTGAGCGTAATTTACTAGATGAGGCTACACTTACCCACAACCAAAAGTGTGTTGGTAAACAGCTGTCACAGTTTTTAGATTTTAATTCTGGAGCTGCAAACCAGGCTGTGATGGTAAATAACTATCATTGGATGAAGGAGTTTTCTTTCCTTGATTTTATTCGTGATGTAGGGAAGCATCTAACAGTTAATTACATGATGGCAAAAGATTCTGTCAAAAACAGATTAAGTGGAGAGAATGCAGATGGGATGTCTTTTACAGAATTTACCTATCAAATGGTTCAAGGGTATGATTTTTTACATTTGTATAAAAACAATGATTGCACCCTACAAATGGGAGGTAGTGACCAGTGGGGAAATATTACAACTGGCACAGAATTAATTAGACGTATCGCCTCCGGAAAAGGCTATGCCCTAACATGCCCACTTATAACAAAAAGTGATGGTAGTAAATTTGGTAAGAGTGAGGGCGGAAATGTGTGGCTAGACCCCAAAAGAACTTCACCCTACAAGTTTTACCAATATTGGTTAAACACAAGCGATCAAGATGCCGCTAAATACATTAAAATATTCACCTTTTTAGACAAACCGACCATCGAAGATATTATCTCCCAGCATCAAGGGCAAGAACACACCAAGGGTCTTCAAAAAAGATTGGCACAAGAGGTAACCACCACAGTACATGGAATTGCTGCTTGCAAAAAGGCGATGGAGGCTTCTACTATTTTATTTAGTAAGACGGCAGCCCAGGATATCAATACCATAGATGAGGATACTTTTTTAAGTATTTTTGAGGGAGTACCCATGGCTACTATATCAAAAAGCGAATTTGTTAATGGTATAGACATCATTGCAGCTTTGGCAGAGAAAACAGGGTTTTTAAAATCTAATGGTGAAGCCAGAAGAGCATTAAAAGAAAATTCTGTGTCTGTAAATTTCACCAAAGTAAAAGAAGCACATCTTATTACACCAAAAGATTTAATTCATGGGAAATTTGTTTTGTTGCAACGCGGTAAGAAAAATAAGTTTATAATACAGGTAGCATAATACCGGTACATAAATCAGTAAAATATCAGAGACAAAAAACATCTATTTAAAATGGATGTTTTTTTATGTCAATCTATCATTAAATTACACCCCCTAATATCACTTGTATCAAAGCGCCCTAGTATTTCAAAACTTCCATTTTCATGGATTTTTCCTAGATCTTGAGTTGCTATAAATGAGCAGGTGTATTGATTGGCCAAATCTATTACATTAATACCACCGGTTTGACCACTTACCAATGCCCTTGGATCTTGCGGATCTCTAGTGAGTACCTTCATCCAAGGTGGGCATTTAAAAACTCCAAACCCCTTGGAGTAGGCTTGTGAGAGTAACTCTGTCATGCCATACTCACTGTGTATTGTTTTGACTCCAAATCCTTTAGTGAGCTTTTCATGTAAGGCCTGTTTAACAAGCTCTTTTCTGCGTCCTTTCATGCCTCCAGTTTCCATAATAATGGTATGTTGTAGCTTAAAAGTGTGCGCTTCTATAAGGTCCAAAAGAGCGTAAGAGACACCTAGTAATAGTGTTTTTTTCTTTTGTAATTCAAGCAATTTTATAGTCTTTGCCAAGGCATCAAGATCGTTTAGATAAAATCCGCTTTTAGGCTGCTGACTCATGGCAATAAGCGTATCTGCCATGTATACCAAAGAAGACCCCTCACTTTCAAGATAGCTTGGTAAAAGCGCCAGTATGGTATAATCTTCAATAGCGCCGTATTGTTGATTAAAGGCTGTTGTAAAACTTTTTTCATACAGTTTTAAATCTGCCACATAATGTTTACTTGTTGTGTTTGATGTTGTACCACTACTGGTAAATATCTTTTCTGCAACACAATTATTTGCTAAAATGGCCTGTTGCTTAAAAAAAGTAATGGGTAGAAACGGGATGTCACTAATTTTAAAAACTTTTTCTGGCTGTACCTTTAGAAGATCACAAAAGGTTTTGTAAATGGTAAGATTCTCGTACTGAAATTTGAAAACCTGTACTGCCTTTTGTTCAAATTCTTCTTCGGTTTGTATGTTGAAAACAGGGATTATAGACATTTTATTTTTCCGAGGTGATCCTTCAAAAATACACAATAATCTCACCAAAAAGAGGTATTATATAAAGCTTATAA